>CAYXKQ010000154.1:0-4325 GCA_964465715.1 uncultured Chloroflexota bacterium | reverse complement strand
CGACCGCGGTCGCCGAGAACGCCAATCTGCTGCCGGCGGGACTAGTTCTCGCGCCCGATCTGCGCCGCGTCCTGGAAGCGGCCCCGTCAGTTATCGGGATCGAAAGCGGCGACCAGCTGCGCGGACTTTCCCTGGGCGGAGAGGGCGCCGACGTCTTTGAAGTGGCCTATGAAGTCCCCGGCAAGGGGAATGTGCCGGAGGCGACGGTAACCCGGACCCGCAACGGGGTGGCGGTCAATTTCCACGACCCCTACATGCGTCGGCGCGATCCCGACAGCATGGTGATCGGCGACAGCCTGGGTTCGGACAAAGTCAATATTTCCGAGCGGCTCGACCTGGGGATGGACGAGCTGCGCGAGGTCGTGTTCAGCTGGCTCGCCGACCAGGATCTGCTGGTCCTGGCGATCCAGGCCGGCGGCGAACGACTCGGTTACCCGGCGCTGCTGGTGGCCCCGCGCAACGCCGCTTTTTTCGCGGCCGGATTGGCCGAGCTGCAACAGATGGTGCCGATATCGGAACTGGGCGATGCGTTCAAGCCACGCGCGGTGATCTATCTGGCACCACCGTTCCGACACCTGCACTGCGACGGCCGCCAGGTGGTAGTGCACTGTCGCAGCGAGGCGATGCACGAGATCTTCTCCCTGAACCTGTACCTGGGCCCGAGCGCCAAGAAAGGCATCTACGGGGTCCTGCTCTCCATCGGGGAATCGGAGAAATGGGTCACCGCGCACTGCTCGGTAGTGCAGGCGATCACGCCCTACGACAACATCGTCACGATCATGCACGAGGGGCCCTCCGGGTGCGGCAAATCGGAAATGCTCGAATATCCGCACGTGGAAACCGACGGCCGCCTACTGCTCGGGCACAACCAGATTTCCGACGAAATGCGACACCTGTCGATCAACCAGTTCTGCCAGCTGCAGCCGGTCACCGACGACATGGCGCTCTGCCATCCCTCGATCCAGGACAAGTCCGGGCGCCTTACCGTGACCGATGCCGAGACTGCCTGGTTCGTCCGGGTCGACCACATTCACGCCTATGGCGTAGACCCGTATCTGGAACGTTTGTGCACCACGCCGCCGCGTCCGATCCTGTTCCTGAATATCCACGCGGTGCCAAATGCCACCGCTTTGATCTGGGAACCGGTCGAGGACGCGCCCGGGCAGCCCTGTCCGAATCCGCGGGTGGTCCTGCCGCGGGAAATCGTGCCGCACGTGGTAAACGATCCGGTGAGCGTCGACGTCCGCAATTTCGGCTTGCGCCAACCGCCCTGCACCAGCAACGCCCCGACCTACGGGATCGTGGGCATGCTGCACTTCCTCCCGCCCGCGCTGGCTTGGCTCTGGCGCCTGGTGGCGCCGCGAGGTTACCTGAACCCCAGCATCGTCGGCGATTCGGGCCTCGAATCCGAAGGGGTGGGATCGTACTGGCCGTTCGCGACCGGTCGCCGGGTCGACCAGGCCAACCTTCTGCTGGACCAGATGGTATCGGCGCCCAACACCCGCTATACCCTCACGCCAAACCAGAACATCGGGGCCTGGCGGGTCGGATTCATGCCGCAGTGGATGGTTCGGGAGTACCTGGCGCGGCGCGGCGGCGCCCATTTCCGACAGGACCAGATTTCGCCGGCCCGCTGCTCGCTGCTCGGCTACGCAATGGACCAGATGCGGATCGAGGGCCAGTTGATCGACCGCTGGTTCACGCAGGTGGACACCCAGCCGGAAGTCGGCGAGGAAGCCTACATGATCGGCGCCGGTCGTCTGACCGAATTCTTCAAGTCGACTCTGCGCTCTGACTTCAGCCACCCCGAGCTTGCTTCGCTGGGCCGCCAGATCATCGAATGCGCCCTCGACGATGGCGGCGTGGCCGATTACGAAAAATTGATGCCGGCCGGCGGTCCCACCTAGTCCCGCCGCGGGTCGGCGAACCAAGGCGGGCAAACTCTCATCGGCACCTTGTCCAGCCTGTTCAGTGGCCGGCAGCTGCCGGTGATCTACGAGTCCCTGCCGCCGGCGCTGGGCGGGGCTGGCGGTCCGTCCCACGCAGCCGCGGCGCTGGCGCGGACCCTGAGCGGATTCGGCGACATCGTGGACGCGCTGCTGGTACCGCAGGTAGAGGACGAATCGGACGGCGGCCTGGAGATCGACCGTTATGTAAAGGACGACGCAATCGCGTTCGTGGCCCGCTACCTTGCAGCAGCGCAGGCGCCGGCGCCGCTTGGAACGATTGTTGCCCAGCCCCTGACCCACCTTCAGGATGAGCACATCCAGGCGCTGCTGGACAGGGCCGCCGGGGCCGGCGTCAGTGGGCTGGCGGTCGTCGGTCCGGCCAGCAGCAGCCAGGCCGGAGTCAATCCAACAACGACGGCGGCGGCGATCGCCCGCTGCGCCGCCGATCCGAGAGTTATTCCCGGCGCGATCGCGATCCATGCCCGCAACGCCGAACCGGCCCGGATGCTGGCCAAAATTCGGGCCGGCGCCGAGTTCTTTCTCTCCCAGATCTATTTCGACGCCGACAGCATGGCCGACACCATCGCGGCCTACGGCCGAGCCTGCCGCCAGGCCGGCATCGAACCGGCGCGAGTGTTCCTGAGCCTGGTGCCGGTGATTTCCCCGCCGACCGCCCGCCTGATGGCAAAGGTCATAAATCCCGGCCGGCGCCTTCCCGAACCGGCAGCCGGGATACCTACCGCGGCGGTCGGCCCCGGAACCGTCGACTACTTGATGGACCTCCTGGCGGCCACGCTCGAAGCCGGTTCCGCGGCCGGGGTCCCGCTGGGCGTGTCAATCGGGCATGTGACCGAACGCAACGTCCGGCTGTCGCTGGAGCTGCTCGCCGCGGTGGGCCGATTCAGGTAGGCCGCCCCTGGCCGGCAGTTGGGATGATTACCGCGATTGCTCGCGGGAGAGCAGGGTCAGGGCGGCCGCGACCTCATTGACTCCGCCGAGCCGAAAGCGCGCCGCGGTCGGGCGGGCCCGTCGCGCCACCAGAACGCCAATTCCGCATTCGGCGACCGCAGAAAATGCGCCTTCATCGCTGACATCGTCACCAAGGTAGACCGGCAAATGGGGGGCACCCTCGCCGGGGTCCAACCGGTCCAGGTACCACTTCACCGCGCCGCCCTTGCCGGGCGCTGACGCCGGCACGAACTCGAACACCTTGCGTCCGGACATCATGCTCAGGTCCGGGTGCCTTCGGGCCAGGGCCTGAACGCGTTCCCGCAATCCCGGCAACTGGCCCTGATCGCGCAGACCGCGGTAATGCAGCACGAGCGCCTGCGGTTTAGCTTCGATCCAGGTGCCGTCAAACTCCCGTGAAACGGCGGCGATCTGTTCGCGCAGCGACTCCAACTCGGCGCCGCTGTCGCCAAACGGCTTGAGGATCCGGCCGCCGGGCAATCGGGCTTCCTGACCGTGACTTCCAAAAAATGTCGCTCGCGGGATTTCAATCAGCGTCTGTAGATCGACCAGCCCGCGTCCGCTGACAATTGCGATCGGAGCGTCGGCCGACAACCTTTGCAGCGCAGCCGCGGCGGCCGGTACCGGCCTGGCTTCGCTGGGGCGGTCGCAGATCCGAGCCAGGGTGCCGTCGAAGTCGAGCAGCAATGCGATCGGCCGGCGCGCTCTCAGCAGGCATGCCACCAGACCCCCCAGTCCGGGCAGGCCCGCCCCGTCACCACGGATTCTCGGCTGCAACCCGGAACACCTCTTCAATCTGGCCGGAGCATGGGCGAAGGGATTATGCGGTCGATTCTTCAATTGCAAACGGACAAGCCGTCCCGGAGTCGCAACCGTCTGCCCAAGTAGGCCGCGGCCACGCGCCAATCTCATCGGTCAAAATCTGGACAGTCAAGGCAATCGCAACAGGTAACGGTCCGCACCGGTTGTATAGGGGCAGTGGGGAACACAATGCGAAAAATCGGCACAATTTTCATCACGGTGATCGCCCTGGCCGCACTGGCGGCAATTCTGGCGGCCTGCAACGGAGAGGAAACCGAACCCGCGGCCGCACCGGATGTCGTACCGGCGGCGCCAGCCCCGGCTCCCGAACCTGAAGCCGCCGCCGAACCGGATGCGGCCCCCGAACCCGAGGCGGCACCGGAGCCAGAGCCTGCGCCCGAACCGTTTCGGATTGGCGTTATGGAATCACTTACCGGTCCCGGCGAAACCTACGGTACGGTCGCGGTCCAGGCAAAACAGCTGGCGGTCGACGAGATTAACGCCGGCGGCGGCATCAACGGTCGACCGTTGGAACTGGTGGTCGAGGACTCCAAGTGCAACGCCCAGGACTCGATAACGGCCTACCGCAAATTGACCGACGTTGAC
>CAYXKQ010000153.1:0-4362 GCA_964465715.1 uncultured Chloroflexota bacterium | reverse complement strand
AACAGCTCGCCCCAGGCGCTTTGCGTCACGGCCTCGCAACCGCCGCCCTCGATGCAGACGGTCGCCTCGCCGGCCAGGTTGGATCCGCTAAGGTACCCGGCGACCGCCAGACCGGCGATTGCCAGCAATGCCGTCAGGTAGCGGTAAACGGGCGATTCCTCTTGGCTCATCAGGCGTTGCCCAGCGCTTCCTCGATGGCGGCCAGGAATTCGTTCAAAGTTCCTCCCCCGACCTTGCGTTCGCCGTTGATGAAAAAGGTCGGAGTCGCATTCACATCGAGCCCGGAGGCCTCGGAGATGTTGGCCTGCAGGATTTCAGAGGTCAGATCGGATTGGGCGTCTTCGACCAGGCGACTCCCATCCAGGCCGAGCTCGTTGCCTATCGGCTCGAAATCCTCCCAGCTGTAGCCGTTGGCGGCCATTTGGCGGATTTCATTAAGCATCCGGTAGTGCATAGGCCAGAACGCGGCCGGATCCTGTTGGGCGGCGGCGATCGAAACCCGCGAAGCGCTAATCGCGTTGGTGTCGAACGGGCGGTGGCGGGCCACCAGCACGGCCTGCCCGGTGTCGATGTAGGACTCCTTGACCTGCGGTTCGATCTGGGCGGCGAACGCGATGCAGGACGGGCAGGTGTAGGAGAAGTACTCGACGATAAGAACCGGTGCGCCAGGGTCCCCGAGCTTGTGCGAGAGGGTGGCGTGCCGATGCGCGTCGAGCTCCTCGGGGGATTTGGCGATGAATGGTTTTTCGCCCGATTCGGATTCTGGTTCCGGGGCGACCGCCGCGGGGGTCGCGGCCACCGGAGTTGCGACCGCCGGTGGTGCGAAGACCGGCTCGGGGACGCTCAACCGCGATTCTGCGTCGAACCAGTTCAGTCCGCCCAGCAGGCCGCCGGCCACCACCCCCGCTCCGGCTCCCAGGAAAACGTCACGGCGGCGCAACCGCCGCGGTTGCTCGACCGACGGGCCGGCCGGCGTGGCCGGCGCGGTTGGGGTGCGTTCGCCGCCGGCGCGGCTGCGCACTTCAGCCATCCGGCGGCGCCGACGCTGGCGCGCGTTAGAACGGCCGGCCAACAGATCGCTCGTTTAAGAGCCCGCGCCGGCGACGCAGGTCCTGGGCCTGTTCGGGGCGGCCGTCTTCTTCCAGATGGGACAGCACCGCGTCAAGCGGAATGTAGGTATCCGGGCTAACGTCCATCATGTCTTGGAACGGATCGCGCACGCTGCCCGGGCCGGTGCAGTGATCGGACCACCAGTTGGAGAGCAGATGATCCAGTGCCGCCGTCGTCTGCGGGTCGCTGGCGGCCAGGTTCTGCTCCTGACCGGGGTCTTCCTGCATGTCGAAAAGCGAGATTGGATCGACCGGCAGGCAGCCCGGGTGCAGGGTGCGGATGAACAGGTGTCGCCGGGTGCGGACCGCCCGCTGGAACGTGAATATGCCGGTTCCCCACACAAGGTGGTCGCGACCCTCCCAGGATTCCCCGCGCAGCGCCGAAGAAAAGCTCTCTCCGCTCCACCCGGAAGGGATCTCCAAGCCCAGCAGATCGGCGACGGTGGGCACTAGGTCGAGCTGGTAAAGCAGGCCTTCGTAGGAGGAGCCGCGCGCGCCGTCGGTCACCCCCGGCCAGCGGATCACCAGCGGCTGGTGGGCTGTTCCCTCCGATGCGTTGCCGTGCTCGAAGTACATTCCCTGCTCGGCGACCGATTCGCCGTGGTCGGAAGAGACCATGATCGCGGTTTCCTCGTAGATTCCCAGCTCGCGCAGCATGTCAAGGATCCGCGCGATGGCATCGTCCACGTAGGCCATGCCTGCGTCGTGTCCGTCAACGTACGCCTGCAGGTCCTCGCGGTCGCGGATCTGGGACCGCATGCGTGGAAACCGCTCAAAGTAGGCCGGGCCGGCCCAGCGTCGCTCCATGATTCCCCAGTCGCGCGCCGAACGGGGGCCGTAATAGCGGTCGTGGTCGGCGCGGATTTTCTCGTCGTCGGGCCACTCCAGTCCGGGCCCGGCCCCCTGGACCCGGTCCCAGTAGCGGTCCGGCGCCCGGTAGGGATGGTGCACGTCCCAGTAATTTACGTGCAGGAACCAGTTGTCGCTCTGGCCGTTGTCGCGCAGCCAGGGTTCGACCAGGCCGTTCACGTCATCGGCCGATTCGAGTCCGCCCGGGAGCTTGTTGCCGTGGAATTCGGTGAATCCGGCGGTGAACCACCAGGACATGTGCCTTTGGGCAAAACCTGAAAACGAGACGGTGTTGTAGCCGGCGTGCTGGAGGTGCCGCATAAACATCGGCCGGTCGGGATCGTGGCGGTGGCCCTCGCCCGGGTAGCGCATGTGCTGGCCCGGCCCGTTGTGGCCGACCACTCCGTTGAGGATTCCGAAACGGCCCGAGAAAAGGGCCGCCCGCGACGGATTGCAGGGCAGGTCGGAGCCGTAACAGCCGTCGAAGCGCACGCCTTCGGCGGCCAGGGCGTCAACGGTCGGCGAGGTCGGACGCGAATAGCCGTAGCAGCCCAGGTGCGCCGGCCGCAGCGAATCGATGTCGAAGTAGATGATGCGCATGTTTTTGCCCGGAGCTTTCCCTATTTGATACGCAGACTCAGTCGTTGCGGACGACGTTGCCGGGCCGGACGGTGTTCATCGGTACCCCGTCCGGGAACATGTTGCGGGCAAAAACCGCAACGCCCTGGTCCTGATCTATCCCGTCCGGACCTTCGCTGAACAGCTGAATGGCAAATTCCGGGGCATTCGATCGCTCCAGGAACGAAATCAGCTCTCCGTGCAGGCGGGCGTAATGATCGGGTTCCCGACCGTAGAGGTTGACCTGGGTGTCCGGGTCGGCTTCGACGTTGTAGAGTTCGCGCATACCCGGGTCCGCGTTGTCAAGCAGCCACCAGCGTCCGTCGGTCACCTGCAGCGGCGACCAGCCCGTGAATCGTCCCGCCAGGGCCGCCGCGAACGGGCTTCGCGGGTCGAAGTAGGAGGGACCGTTGCCGGATACGGTCGCCGTCCGGGCCTCGTAATTGCCGTCATTCAGCAGCGGGACCCATGACCTGCCCTGCATTTCCATCCCGTCGGGAACTTCAACCCCGGTCAGATCGAAGACCGACGGCACGAAGTCCGGGTGCTGGGTCAGCTGCGGAATCCGTCGGCCGGCGCCGGTCCCGTCCGGCAGACGGACCATCTGCACGGTGCGGACGACCTCGGGGTAGAGGGCACGCTTGCCGACGTAGCCGTGCTCGAAGAAATCGAATCCGTGGTCGGACATGATGACCACGGCGGTGTTCTGGCGCAGCCCCAGGTCGTCGATCTTCTCCAGCACCCGCCCGATCCAGCGGTCCATCAGCGTCACCTCGCCGGCGTACAGGGCTTTCACGTTGCGCTGCTCGGCCGGACTGAACCGGTCGGCGACCTCCCCGAATGAAGGCCAGGTGATCTTCTCGCCCGCGTAATCGGGGTCGTACATGTCGACGTAGTGCTGGGGCGGGTCCCAGGGTTCGTGGGGGTCAAAGGAATCGATCCAGAGAAAGAAATTCTCGTGGCCGGCATTGTGGTCGAGCCATTCGCAGGCGGCCGACATGACCCGGGCCACGCACTGGTCCTCCTCGCGGTGCATGTGACGGTAGTTGCGGAACTCGTGGGTCGCCTGCTGGTCCCAGGTGAATTTCCCGCCGCCGGGCACCTGCAGCTCGGAGAAGTAGTCGGTCCGCCAGCGGTCGGCCTCGTTGCCGCGCACGAACTCCCAGCCCGAAAACGGCCGATCGAACCCGAAACCGAAGTTGGCCAAGTGCGGCGTGTCGTGGATGAACATCGTCTCATAGCCGGCCAGGCGCAGAGCCTTGGGCAACGTCATCGCCTCCCACTCCAGCGGCCGCCAGGCCTGGAAGGGACTGCCGTGCCGGCCCTTCATCATTTCGTGGCGGTTGGGAACGGTGGGGAACGAGCAGAGGTGGTTGTGGTCGAACACCGCCGCCTCGGCCGCGAAAGCGTCCAGGTTGGGGGTCGAGATCCAGGGGTTCCCGTTGGCGCCGATGTGGTCGTAGCGCAGGGTGTCGTTCATGATCAGGATGACGTTCAAGGATTGGTCCTTCGGGTGGTTGGGGCCACGGCTTTTACCGCAGTCGGGTGAAACCGGTTCCTAGAGAACCGAACCGTCGAGCGTTACGGTGAACGGCATGCCGCGCTGGCGAACCAGTTTGAGGTGATCGTCGATCTCGGGAACCGGCACGCCGTCCGGGCCCTCGCCGTAGATCCGCTTGATCCACTCCGGGCTGTCGTGGCTCTCCAGGAACGCCATCAGTTCGCGGTGCAGTTCCTGCTCGCGGTCGCGGTTCTGGGCAATGATGTTGTTGGTCATGCCCGGATC
>CAYXKQ010000152.1:0-4369 GCA_964465715.1 uncultured Chloroflexota bacterium | reverse complement strand
GACCCTCTCCTTCCGGGAGACCGCCCGGGTGTGCGGCTGCTCGCCCAGCACGGTGATCGCCAAGGTCCAGGATCGCGAGGCCGGCTTGCACGACCGGCCCATCACGCGCAAACGGACCTCGATCGTCGACCCCTACCGGGACAAGATCGCCGAAATGGTGTCGGACTCCTCCGGCAAGGTCCGGGCCAGGGTGGTCCACCGGACGATCGCCGGCATGGGTTTTGCAGGATCCCGGCGCACCACGCGGACGGCGGTGGCCGCGGCCAGGAAGGCCTACCTGAAGCAGAACCGCCGGGTCTTCAAACCCTGGATAACCGAGCCCGGACGCTGGGCCCAGTTCGACTGGGCCGACGGACCGGTGGTCGACGGACAGCGGAGCTACCTGTTCTGCGCCTGGCTGTCCTGGTCAAGGTACCGGGTGGTGCTGCCCGTCCGCGACCGCAAGCGGCCGGCGACGCTCGGCTGCCTGGCCGAGTCGATGGCGATCTTCGGCGGAGCGCCCCGGCACTGGCTCACCGACAACCAGCGCGTGGTGACCCCGGGACGGATCGCCTCGCTGCCGATCAAGCACCAGGCAGTGGTCAGGTTCGCCCGTCATTACGGGACCACGATCGAGCTCTGCGAGCCGTTTGACCCACAAAGCAAAGGGGGCAGCGAGCGAACCGTCGCTCTAGCCAAGGCCGACATCGTCCCCACCGCTCACAATCTCCTGCCCGACTACCGGTCGTGGAGCCATCTGGCCGACGCCTGCGATGAGTTCACGCGGCAGGTAAACAGCCGCCCGCACCGGTCCACCGGGGAGGCCCCGATCGAGATGCTGGCCCGGGAACGGGACTCTCTGCTGACCCTGCCCGCGCGCCCCTACGCCGGCGAACTGGGCCAGCAGCGCGCCCCCGACTCCAGCGCCCTGATCTCCTGGAAATCGGTCCAGTACTCGGTCCCCGACGCCCTGGTCGGGGAAACGGTCTGGGTCCGCGAGCAGGGCGACCAGCTGATCGTTGCCGCCACAGGCGGCGACGCCGGCCTGCGGGAAGTGGCCCGGCACCGGCTGGCCAGGAGCGGACGGGTGGTGGATGACGATCACTATCCGGACCACGACACGCCCGGCCCGATCGAGCGCAAACCCAAACCGCGCAACCAGGCCGAGCGCGAGTTTCTCGCCATCGGCCCCGGCGCCGGGGTATGGCTCAAGGCCGCCGCCGACGCCGGCGCGGCAAGGCTCACCGAGAAGATGGCCCAGATCGTGGATCTGGCGCGACTGGAGGAGAGCGAGATGGTCAACGCCGCCCTGGAGCTGGCGGCCGAGTGCGAGCGCTTCGGCTTCGACGACATCGGATCCATAGTTGCCGCCGCAGCGTCTCAGGTACGGTACCGTCCGTCCGAGGACGCCTTCCTGCAGCAGGGCACCCTGGCCTGGAAGGACTTCGGCGCAACCGGCGGGGAGCGCGGCGCATGAAGCCCCCAAACGCCATCGACAGGGTGGTCGGCCAGCTGCGCACCCTGCGCCTGCCGCACATGCGCAGGGCCGCCCCGGAACTGCTGCAGACCGCAAAGGCCCAGCGCTGGGAACCGGCCGAGGCGCTCGCGGCGCTGCTGGAGGAGGAGATCAAGGGCCGGCGACAGTCCTCGACCGCCCACCGCCTCAAAGCGGCCGCGCTGCCCTCGGGGAAGACGTTCCATACCTGGGACGAGGAGCTCTCCAGCCTGCCGCTGCCCACCCAGCGCGCGCTCATGACCCTGGAGTGGATCGAGCGCCGCGAGAACGTGGTCATCTGCGGACCGTCGGGGACCGGCAAGTCGCACTTTTTGGAAGCCCTGGCCCACCGCGCGATCCAGAGCGGCTACAAGGCGTCCTGGTTCTCCCTGGAGCAGCTGGGCCGCCTGGTGCGGCGGTCCCGGGCCGATAACTCGGCCCTGAAAGCCGTGCAGAGGGTCATGCGGTCGGACCTGATCGTCATCGACGACATCGGTCTGCTGCCGATCGAGGAGGAGACCGCGGAGGGCTTCTTCCGCATAATCGACGCCGCCTACGAGCGCCGCTCGATAGCCCTGTCCTCCAACCTGCACCCCTCGGGGTTTGACGAAATCATGCCCAGATCGCTGGCCAATGCGGCCGTGGACCGGCTGCTGCATCACTCCCACACCCACCAGACCTCCGGCGACAGCATCCGGCTGACCCAGGCGATGGCCGGGAAAGGAGTCTCGCCGCTGGCCGGATAGGAGTTGCCCAGGACGCCCTGACCTGCAGGCGGCGGCTCCGGACCTTGAACCGTCCGGGGCCGCCGCTTCCATTTGGGGCGTCTACATATTGGGTTCCTACCCCCGGCCGGCCGCCGCCTGACAGCGCAAAACCGGCCCCGGTGGGCGGGTATGGTCCGCAAAACCGGCCCCTGTGCGGCCCGATCGGCGATCGGCCGCGGATCGGACAGGCGTCCAAATCGCCGCAAAACGTCCCGATCGGCCGTTTTTGGCCGATTCCCTGCAAAAACCGGCCCCTGTAAGGCCCGTAGCGGCCCCCGGGAACGCCTGCCTGACTACAGGTACGCGGATTTATGCGGCCAGCAAGGCCAGAATTGGGTGGTTCAGCTGCGACGCTGCCGCCGGAGGGGAGGGTCGATCATGGTTGCGGCAGGCGCCGAACATGTGAGGGATCGGGCCGATATTGAGCTTCAAGCAAAACTGGACGCCGGCGTCCAGTTTTGCTTGCCAGGCGTCCAAAAGTAATTTCCGCACCCGTCCAGTTTTAACTCGCCACCGACACCCCGGGACGCCCCTTAACCGCATCATCGCGGCGATCCGTTTTCACGCGGGAGCCGCGATGGCATATTGCGCTGTTCCGAAACGCGTTCAATACACCTCGAAAAGAACTTCATGGGGCGGTCGCTCGGTCAATTGAACAGTGACCTTGTGCGGGCCGGTTCGATCAGAATCCAGATTAATGAAATCGAAAATTAACGCCCAAGCCCCAAACTTCTTCTTCGGAGGGGCGTTCGACTTCACTTATTAACGACCCGCTGCCGATAACTTCGCCGTCCGGGTTCTCCAGAAAGACTGGACTGAGCGCTGCCCGACATCAGCCAATTCAAATATCAGTTGCCCACACAAGGTGAGCGAATCGGTTATTCGATCGAATCCGATTCTGCCGATTCCCGAGGCGCTGAGGTTCCCGTGTCGGTATCGGGCTGAATCACAAAGGAACGCGAATCGGAGATCCACTCCGGTTTCCCCAGCATCCTTCCAACAATCGTTGGCCCTGCATTTGAATCAGCTTGTTCCTTGCCTTGACCAGCACTTTCGCCGGTCGGTTCCCGGTCCGCCATTGCTCCCCCCAGACCTGAAAGCAATTCTCGCCTCAAATTGAATATTCACAGATCAGATGACAGCACACAACACGAACGCAGTTGGCGAAACCCCGAGCATAGGAATGGAAACCGTTTGAATCACGTCGCAGCGATTGGATGCGCAACGCAGCTATCGGCCCCCAACCGGTTTACCGGATTCGACCGCTTCGCGCCAGGGTAGGTTTTGAATCAGTTCGGTCAATTTCTTGGTCATTGGATTTCGTCCCGCTCAGCTGCCGCCCGAACCGCAATCTTCCGGCATCAGTTGGAATTCGCGTGGGGCATTCCCGCGTAGCTGCTCGAGTCGGCGTAGGAGCTACGAGCGCATTGATCGACTTCCCAAGTGATTGATGCGAAATCAATTTCCGGCACTTTTGGTTCGTTCGCTAGTTGCATTTCTCGAATTGGCCTTCGCCGACGCCAAATCGCGTCCCGGCAATTGCTTTCTGGCGACTGTAGACAGATTAAGATCGGCGTGGCTTTTGCGTTAGACAAGGCGACATTGACGGCAGGCATTACCAAATTCTCCGGCCAGAAATTGGTCCCCTTTGAGGGGGGACCTCCTCAAAGGAACAGGGCGGCCACGGCAGGTTGGCTGGGCATTTATTCGCTTCCGACGATAAGCAGACGAGTATTTTTCGGGCACAAGCTCAAGTGATAGGAGACGCTGCGTTGCGCAAACCCGTTGTGCGGCCGCACCGGTTGTGGCTTTGCGCAATCATTGCGGTTGGCTCGTTATTGGCGGGCTGCACGGTGTTCGAATCAGCATCGAATCCGTCGCCGGCGCCCGCTCCACCTGCCGCACCCGTGGCGCCAGCGCCATTGGCTCCAGCTGTTGCTGAGGCGCCCGTCCCTCCGCGAATGCCAGCCCTGTCCCCAGGAGCGGCGGAAGCGGCGCGCCAACGCGCCGCGTATTTCATCCAGGAACAGTTGCGCGAGGTCGAAGAAGAAAGAGCCGCCGAAATCCGCCGTCAGGAGGCCGCGCGGGAACGACGCGAACAGATCCTGAACGAAATCGCGCGCAGAGC
>CAYXKQ010000151.1:0-4416 GCA_964465715.1 uncultured Chloroflexota bacterium | reverse complement strand
GATCGGGATATAGGGGTCATGCACCAGCACCGGGGTGTTGAACGGCCGCAGGTAATCGATTAGGCGCCTCCCGATGTGCCCGCAACCGAGCAGGCTCACGGTCTTGCCCTCCAGTTCGCCTCGTCGGTAGAAGGGCAGGTCCGGTCGGGAATCGCCCGAAGGCACGTCCTCGTGGTTGATGATGCGCCGGAACAATGCGCCGGCGTCGCGCAGCCCGATCATCATCAATGCCAGAGCCCACTCGGCGACCGGGTACGAGGACCCCTGGGTGGTATCGACCGCGATCACGCCGCGGGTCGTGCAGGCCGCAACATCGATCCTCCTCGCCAGCCGGTCGCCTTCCAGCTCGCCAACCAGGCGCAGGCGCGGGGCCATCGAGAGGAGCGAGCCGGTGACGCGCGGCGAGCCGTGGCAAACGATCAACGCGTCCAGGCCAAGGGCGAATTCGGCCAGCGCGGCCTCGGACCGGGCATCGTAGGGCGGAGGCCGGTGCCATTCCGATTCGAGGTCCGACTCAAGCCAGTCAAAGCTTGCGAACCGGTCAAGGCGAGCCAGATCGCGGGCGTCGATGTACTCGGCCCGCACTTGCGCGTTGGCGCAGAGGCCAACGGCTAGCCTGGCAGCGATGAATTTACTCCCTCGGTTGTGACCGGCGACGGTTTCCGGCCCCAAATAACGATAATGGCCGGGGTTCGAACAAACGGGGGCGCGATGTCCAGATTAAAGGTTCTGGTGACCGGTGCGACCGGCCAGATCGGTCGCACGATCATGGAGGATCTGAACGAGCGCTGGGAATTGACCGGAACCTCGCGCAGTCCCAACCCGGATCCGCGGTTCAAAAAGCTGGACTTTTCGGACATGGGCCAGACTGTTGCGGCGTTCTCGGGGCATGACGCAATCGTGCACATGCACGGCAAGGCCAATCACGACACCGACGAATTCGAACCGTACCTGCGATCGAACATCGTCGACCTGTACGCGGCCTACGAGGCGACCCGGCTGGCCGGCGTGAAGCGCTTCATCTTTGCCAGCTCCAACCATGCCGCCGGCTGGCAGGAGCTGGTCGGGCAAGCGGCGGGGCCGGACGTTGGTTACCGACCCGACGGGTTTTACGGTGCTGCCAAGGTCTACGGCGAGGCGCTGGGCAACTACTATTCCGACCGCTACGGGATGGAAGTGGTCTGCCTGCGGATTGGCAGTTACAAATACCGGGCCAAACCGACGGAGTGGGAGGGGCGGAGGATCCTCTCCACCTGGCTCTCCGACCGCGACCTGATCGACCTGGTTACCCGCTCGGTCGAGACTTCGGGAATCTCATTTGGCGTCTACTACGGCGTCTCCAACAACGCCCGCTCCTACTGGGACATAACCTCGGCGGTGGCCGACCTGGGTTACATCCCGGCCGACAACGCCGAGGAATACGCCGATGCGGTGATCGCCGCCGGCGGGATGTCCGGTCTCTGGGAAATCGACATTCCCGGCATCATCGAATCGAGCTGATATGTGCGCTGCAACCAACGCCTCCCTACGCGAACGAATGATCGCCCGTCTGGCGGCCCGCGGCCCCAGCGCGCTGCCCGGGATCGACGGCCAGTTCCTGGCCGCGCGCCGCGCCATTGGCGACGATCCGGACACCTACTTCACGCTGGAACTCTCCGACGGCGAATGGGTCCTTGAATGGACCCGCGATCGCCAGGCGCTGGGGCGACTCCCAAGGGCCGGACTGGAGCGCTACGCCGAAGCCGTCCTGGCCGCGAAGGCAAAGGCGCTCAGCGACGCCCTGGACGGCCCCCTGACGTTGCTGGCCGCGTCCGAACTGCTTGACCTGCCGGTGGACCTGGTCGCCGCCGCGGTCAGGGATGGTTCGCTGCCCGCCACGGCGAGCAATGACGCGGGGATGACGGTCACGTTCGCCGACCTTCTGGCCTGGGGCAACGCCAACCACACCGGTCCCTGGTTCAGGCTCGACCCGACGCTGGATATCGGCTAGACCGCAGCACCGCCGGGCCGATCAGCGGACCTTGGAAAAGCCCTTTTCGAAGGGCCGCGCTCGCTCGACCGGTTTAAAGCGCCAGATCGGAGAGCCGGAGCGGCTGGCGTCGTCTGAACGCTGCAGGGTTTCGCCGGCCACGAAGGACCCGCCCTGGGGCATCGGCAGGCCCTGCACCGGTTCGCGGAAACTGCCCCGCCCGCGCGCCAGGTCGTGGACGTCATGACCCTGCTCGTGCAGCTGCTCCAGGACCTCGTCAAGCGAAAGCACGGCGCCGCATTTGCAGCGGAAGCTGTCGGTCCAGCGCAGGCGCGCCTTGCGGATCGACAACTCCTGGCCGTCCGGGCAGCGAACCACGAAGACCTTTTCGCGGCTGCGCGGTCGCTTGTCGGCCTCGGTCGAAGCCATTCCGCCTCCGGTCAATCGCTCGCCAGGGCGCAGACGCCCCCGCAATATCCGAGTCTCTGATCGGATTTTAATTCCGAGGTTGGGGATCCGGTCAATCGCGGGGCCGGGCGACTACGATCAACTGGCCGCCGGGATCACGGTACGGGCGGCGGTCGAACCCTCCGAAGAGTGATTCGATCCAGAACCCGGACCCGATCAGCAGGGCTTCCAGTTCCGGCCAGCTGTAGAGGTGCAGCCCGTAGCTGTGCCGGCTGGCTATCCGGTCGCGGCCGTGGCGGTAGCTAACGTGCGATACCCCGGCTCGCAGGCGTGGATCGTAGCGATAGCTGCGGTCCCGCCACCATGACCCTTCCCCGCCCGCCAAGAGGGCAGATTCGTCGTCCGGCAGTTCATCGAATTCAGTCATCGCGAACAGTTCCGCTACCAGCTTGCCGCCCCGGTCCAGGTGCGACCGGACCCGCTCCAGAACAAGCGGCAGATCCCGGTGCGGTACCAGCAGGAGCGCGTTGAAGGCGGCCATGACCAGGTCGAATTCACCGTCCAGTTCCAGTTCCTGCATCGATTGCTCGTACATTCGGGCGTCGGAATCCCTAATCGCCGGTTCGGCGCGCAGCCGATCGCGCGCCCGGGCCAACATCGCCGGCGAGGAATCTATCCCGGTCATCCTGGCGCCGCCGCGGGCCAGGGGCACCAGCAGGCGACCCGAACCGCAGGCCAGCTCCAATACCCGCGATTCCGGCGCCGGCAGCTGCCCCTGCCAGAATTCCAGTTCGCCGGCCCGCGGCCCCGGGTACTCGAGGTCGTAGTGGGCGGCGACATCATCGTAGGCGCGGCGGTTGTCCAGGAATCTAGCCTCCGTTCCGGGCCGCCAACCGGGCGCGGTTGTGGGCCATGCGCAGGGGAAGCGGGATCCGGTACCCGTCCAGGCATCCGATGACCGTCTCGACCGCCTCGTCCAGGGTGATCCGGTGACCCACCGAGACGAATATCGGGCGGACCGCGGCCCGCGATCGCAAAACCCTGCCCAGCAGTTCCTCCCCGTAATTCAGATCAGACCACGCAAGAGCTCCCGAATCGGGCTCGATGAACTGACCGCATAGTCTCGATTTGGCGCAGCCGATGGCCGGCAGATCGAATTCAACGCCGGCGTGACAGGCCAGGCCGAAGCGCCGCGGGTGAGCGATTCCGTGGCCGTCGAGCAGCAGGAGGTCCGGGGGTTCGCAAAGCTCTGCCAAAACAGCCCGTACGGCCGGCAGCTCGCGGAATGACAGATAACCGGTACGGTACGGAAAGTCAACCCGCACTGCGGCCAATTTGCATTCGACGACCTGCAGGTCCGGGACGGATACCACGCAGGCCGAGCCCCAGGCGCGGTCGCCGCCCGGTTCGAAATGGACGTCGATGCCCGCCACCCGCGCCGGCGAACCGGCCAGCGGCTCGATCCGGACCTTTTGCCGAAGCCGTTCCTGCAGCGCCCTGGCCTGGGACAACCGCTCGCGGTCAACGCGTGATGCCACGTCCGCCCACGATCGCCAGGGTCAGAACGACGATGCCGGTAAAGGCAATCGCCCCGGTCATCGTCAATACGGTGGGGGCAAACAGGGCCGCAAACACGATCGCATAGAGCGAGGAGACCAGCATCTGCGAGAACCCCATCACCGCCGCGGCCAGGCCCGCCATGTGGCGGAACGGGGTCAGTGCCGCCACCGTGATCACGGGCCTGGCAACCGAGGCGCCCATGGTGGTGAAGAACATCGGCACCACGATGAGGGCCGCCCCGGCCAGGGCCGACCCCGGCTCGGGCACCAGCAGCGCCAGGAGATACATGGTTGAGCCGCCCACCGCGGTCAGGATCATTCCGCCAAACAGCAGTGCCGGGCCCGGCACCCTGCCGACCAGCGCCCCGCTGATGGCCCCGCCGGCCATCAGTCCGGCCGAGACGATTCCGAATGCGACCCCGTAAAGCCCGGGGGAGATTCCAATGTCATCAATCAGAACCAGGGCCGAGGTGGATATGA
>CAYXKQ010000150.1:0-4446 GCA_964465715.1 uncultured Chloroflexota bacterium | reverse complement strand
GGACCCCAGCTGGGACTTTAGGGCCTGCGATATATCGGCCAGCGATGTGAGTCCGTCGGTCGCCACCTGCAGACCCAGGACCCGGATCCCGGCGGCGGCAGGGGGATTCTGCTTCAGCAGGCGCGCGGCAACCGAGTTCGCGTGCGCCTGCCGCAGCCGGGCCAGTTCGCGCTGCAGGCCGGCCTGCTCCTCCAGCAGGCGACCGGTCCGGTCGGCGACTTCGCCGGCGCTGCTTTCCAGCAGGCGCGCGGCGGCCTCCAGCTGATCGGCGTTGCCCCGGAGCCGCTCGGCGGCCGCCTCGCCGGTGACCGCCTCGATGCGTCGCAGTCCCGAGCCGATGTTCTCCTGCGAAGTTATGTGGAACAGCCCCATCTGGGCGGTGTTTTCCAGGTGAGTGCCCCCGCACAGCTCCAGCGACCGGTCGCCGATGCTGACCAGTCGCACCTGCTCGCCGTACTTTTCGCCAAAGAGCGCCATCGCACCGCGCGCTACCGCCTCCTGCACCACGGTCTGCTCGGTGTTCACCGGAATCGCGGCCAGGGCCTGCCGGTTGACCGAACGCTCGATGCTGATCAGCTCCTCAGCGGCCAGGGCGGCGGAATGATTGAAATCGAATCGCAGGTGGTCGGGCGCGACCAGCGAACCGGCCTGGCGGGCGTGTTCGCCCAGCTCGGACCGCAGGGCGGCATGCAGAAGGTGGGTCGCGGTGTGGTTGCGGCGGATCGCGGTGCGGCGGTCGATGTCGACCGCGGCGGCCAGTTCCTGTCCGTTGCGCAGGGTTCCGGCGGTGATGCTGGCGAAATGAAATATGGTCCCGTCGGCACTTTTCTGCGTGTCGTTGACCCGGGCGCGACCTGATTCCCAGGTCAGCGTCCCGGAGTCGCCGACCTGGCCGCCCGATTCGGCGTAGAAGGGAGTCGCCGCCAGGACCAGCAGGCATGAATCTCCGGGTTCGATCGAGTTCACGGGTCCCCCGTCGCGGAATATCGCCTGCAACCGCGTCGATTCCAGCGTTTCGGATTCATAGCCGCAGAACGCGGTTGGTCCCGGACCCTGCGGGAGGCGACTTTCGGCGCGGGCGGCACGCCGCGAACGTTGGCGCTGCTCTTCCATCGCCGCCTCGAACCCGGACTCGTCGACGCTCAGCCCGCGCGCCGCGGCGGCCACCTTCAGGTTTTCGATCGTAAGACCCAGGGTATCGTGCAGCCAGAATGCCTGGCGGCCGTCGATCTGATCAGTCCCCGACCCGGCCACCACCCGTCGGTCGAGATATCCGATCGCGTGTCGCAGGGTCGCCTGGAACCGTTCCTCTTCCTCGCTCACGACCGCCAGGATTTCCGACCGGCGCCGCCCGACCTCCGGGTAGGCGTCCTGCATGGCCTCAATCGCGGCCTCGCTCACGCCGGCCATCAGCGGCTCGGTGACCCCAAGCTGGCGAGCCGCGCCCACCGCCCGCCGCAACAGCCGGCGCAGTATGAACCCGCGCCCGTCATTTGACGGCAGAACCCCGTCGCCGATCAGGAAGGCCAGCGCCCGGCCGTGCTCGGCGACCGTGCGCAGGGCCCGCAACTGTTCGCGATCGCCCGTGTCGGGCTTGAGTATCTCGGCCGCGACGGTGACTATGTCGGCATACAGATCGGTCTCGTAGACCGAGTCCTTGCCCTGCATCAGGACGACCCAGCGCTCGAATCCCGCGCCGGTGTCGACTCCCGGAGCGGCAAGATCGGTGAGGGTTCCGTCGGCAGCCTGTTCAAACTGGTTAAACACCAGGTTCCACAGTTCCAGAAACCGGTCGTCGCCGCTGGCCGTACCGGTCTCGGCCACGCCGGGCGGGGGCGGCCGCAAACGGTAGTGGATCTCGCTGTCCGGGCCGCACGGGCCGCTGTCGCCGGTCGGCCCCCAGAAGTTCTCGGCGCGGCCGTGGAATTCGATCCGCTCCTCGGGAATGCCGATCTCATCGCGCCAGACCCGGTACGATTCCTCGTCGCGCGGCAAGTTGCCCTCGCCGGCAAAGCACGTGACCCAGATCTGGTCGGGGTCAAGCCCCAGTCCCGCGGTAAGCAGTTCGTAGGCCCAGATGATCGATTCGCGCTTGAAATAGTCGCCGAACGTGAAGTTCCCCAGCATCTCAAACAGCGTCAGGTGCGAGGCGTCTCCGACCGACTCAATGTCCGAGGTCCTAAAGCACTTCTGGGCGGTCGCGATCCGGGGATGCGGAGGCTTGACCGCGCCCGAATAGTAAGGCTTGAACTGCTGCATGCCGGCCGAGGTGAAAAGAACGCTCGGGTCGTCGACCGGGACCAGCGACGAGCTGGGCAGGACCAGGTGGTCGCGTTCGGCGAAGAAGTCCAGGAAAAGGGACCGGACCCTGTCTGCGGCAAACGTCATTGCTCAGGCCTGGCCGTGATCGGATGCGCTGCTGCTGGCTAGCGGCCCGCCGGCGGGCCGGCCGGGACGGCTAACTAGCGAGGGCCCGCCTGCGGGTGCAGCGTCGAGGGCGACTGGTGGCGCAGAATCCGGTAGAGGGCGCCGACGACCAGCGCCACCGTGAGCGAAAGCAGGAATTTCCGCATTGTTCCTTGCAGCTTTCGGAAGAGTCCAGCCGACGGAGTTATCCGTCAAACCCAAGATTAGCCAACCGGGGCAACCCCCGCCGGGTCCGCGATCAGGCGATTATCAGGTGCAGCAGCACCAGCGCCAGCAGGGCGCCGGCCAGCGCCGCCAGGGCCTGCACGTCGCCCAGCTGCAGCATCGCCAGGCCCAGACCGTTGCCGGCCCAGTTGCCGGCGAAGAACCCGGCCAGTCCGAAGGGCAGATACCAGAGCGGCGAACGTTCGCGATGCCCGATGGCGGCATAGAAGAGCAGCGATACCGCAAGTCCCATGACCGTGCCCAGATATACCCAGGGCGGGATTTCAATCAACAGGTCGGTCAATCCCAGACGCTCGGATCCTTCGCGGGCGGAGACAACAACTGGAAAACATTATTAGAAAATGAACATCGCCAGCTTGCCGCCGCAATGGCAAACCCGCGAGGTGCAACCGCCCAATGAATGACGCCGCCAGCCTCAAAGGCGTTGATTTCATCGATATCGCCGACGTTTCGCGGCGCCAGTTGGAATCGCTCCTGGCCGGGGCCGACCTGCTCAAGCGCGCGCTCGCCGGTCAGATTCCCCACCGCCTGCTGGAATCGCGCTCCCTGGCCCTGATATTTGAGAAACCCTCGCTCCGGACCCGGACCACGTTCCAGGTCGGGATGACCCATCTGGGTGGAGTCTGCATCGACCTGGGCCAGGAGCACATGCAGATGGGGGTGCGCGAGTCGATCGCCGACATAGGGCACAATCTCGAACGCTGGATCGATGCGGTCATGGCCCGGGTGTTCGAGCACGACACCCTGCCACAACTGGCCGATTCCTGCCAGGCGCCGATCATCAACGGTCTGTCAGATCGATCCCACCCCTGCCAGGCGCTGGCCGATCTACAGACGATCCGCGAGTGTTTCGGCGTCCTCGACGGCCTGCCGATCGCCTACGTGGGGGACGGGTTCAACGTTGCCAATTCGCTGGTGGAGACCGCACCTCTGACCGGCATAGACCTTCGCCTGGCCTGCCCGCCCGGCTATGAGCCGCTCGCTGAGATAGTCGACGCGGCCCGCGCCGGTGGAGGAAATATCCAGATCACCGCTTCGCCGAAGGAAGCCGTCGCCGGTGCGAAAGTCGTATACACCGACGCCTGGATTTCGATGGGACTGGAAGCAGAGACCGATGCGCGCCGCCGGGTTTTCGCGCCCTACCAGGTTGATCCTGGGTTGATGGCGGTGGCCGACGGCGACGCCGTGTTCATGCACTGCCTGCCCGCGCACCGTGGCGAGGAGGTGACCGACTCGGTCCTGGACGGCCCCCAGTCGGTGGTTTTCCAGCAGGCCGAGAACCGCCTACATGCCCAGAAATCGCTGCTGGTACATCTGGTCCGCGGCGAGTCGGCCCTGGCCGGCCTGGACGTGTTCACCCGATGAGCAAAACGCGGCCGGCCGATGGTTGACCAGATAACCTATCTGGCCGGCGAATTCTCATTTTTCGCCGCGATCCAGATAGTGATCGTGGCCGCGGTGGTCTACGTGGGGCTCTCCGTCTTCCAGAACACCCTGGCCGACATCCTTCTGCGCGGGGTCCTCGTGCTGGTCGTGTTGCTTTTTGTTTTCGGTTTCATATTCCAGTTCCCGCTAACGACCTGGCTGGCCGGGGTGCTCCCCTCGCTGATCCTGGTCCTGGCGGTGGTGTTCGCACCCGAAATACGTCGGGTGCTCGAGCGGCTCGGCCGCAGCAGCACCACCCTGGGGCTGGCTCTGAACATGGGGGCCTGGGAGGACGAGGAGACAATCGCCGCGATCTCGCGCGCCGCCGCCGACCTGTCGCGGCGTTCCTGGGGGGCATTGATCGTCATC
>CAYXKQ010000149.1:0-4530 GCA_964465715.1 uncultured Chloroflexota bacterium | reverse complement strand
CGAACACCTCGCGTCCGCCGGCCAGTCTCCGAACGAAACCGGAGCGGCGCTGTCGGCGGAGCAAATCAGCGCTTAACATTTGCTGCCGAGGCATAGTGCTCGGCAAGACCGCTTTCCTCTGTAGCTCAATTGGTAGAGCGGGCGGCTGTTAACCGCTAGGTTGAAGGTTCGAGTCCTTCCAGAGGAGCCCTCACCGGGGCCGGACGGACCGGCTTGTAGGTGCTCTCGCTCCGGCCGTTTCGCGCTTGACGGGTCCGGTCCGTCCGGCCGGGAGCCGGGAACCGCCGCCGACAGTGGCTGGATTCAATGGTTTCGGCGGCTGGCAAACTGGCATCCGGCCCGGTGAGCCCGCGCCGAATCCGGCGATTGGCTACCCGATGTCGACTACGAGTGGGAAGTGGTCGGAGGCCTCGCCCGCCGGCGGGCTGCGGTAGATGTGGGCCGAGCGCAGGTTTGCGGCCAGATCCGGGGAGAGGTGGATGTAATCGAGCCGCGCCGGTGAGAACGGCGAGGCCGCCGCCGCTGGAGTGGGGATGGTGTGGCCGGCTCGCTCGGGGTGCTGGCGGGCGTAGGCATCGACGAATCCGGCGGCGGATATTGAGCGGGAGACTCGCTGGTCGAGAGCACCACCGCTGGCGTGCCGCACGAACGTTGGCAGCGAGAGGCCCGGCACCGGCACACGGTCAAGGTGGCTGATCAGATTGAGATCGCCCAGCAGGATGGAGGGGATCTCGAGATCTAGTAGATCAAGTGCCGCCCTGACCTCGCCCAATCGCTGGCGCGGCCCCAACGGCGAGAGGTGGGCGGCCAGGACTTGGATGCTGGTCCCGGCTCCGTCGTCGATCAGAATTGCCGCCACACCGTGCCAGAAACCTGCGCGCAGAAAGCGTGATCGTGCAATCCGCCACGGGGTGCGGACCAGCACCCCGATCGGGAATCCGTCACCGACGAACAGTTCTCCCGCCAACCCGGCCTCGCCGGCGAACCACTGGAAATGCCGCCGGCCATGTTCCTGCCAGCCGACCAGTTCCTGCAACGCGACCAGGTCCGGGCAAATGCCGTTGACCACATCCAGGAGCCTTCCGGCCCGCCCCTGGACCGGCCCCAGTTGCGCACGTCCGCCCTCAAATGTGTTGTAAGTTGCGATTCGCAGCGAACGCTTCATTGCGATGGGCTGACGGCGGGGATCGTCAATTCGGCGGGTCTGGTTCGGCGTCCCCGGCGGTAGGCCTCGGCCACGGCGAAACAGGCGGCGAGGGTGCGCAGATTGTCAAGGCAATCGGTTGCGGCGGGTCGACCCTCACGCAGGGACGCGGCGAACTCGTCAAGTTGCAGTTGGAAACCTTCCTCGGTGGTGGCCCCGGCGGCGACCAGCCGGGGAGCACTTTGCCGGTCACGATCGACATAGACGCCGGGGCCCTGCCCAAAATCGTTCACGTGGATGGATCCGTCCGGCCCGCAGAATCGCCAGCGGCCCAGGTAGGTATCGGTCTGACCGCGGCTCTCGCGGCTGGCGGTTATCGAAACCGATTGGCCGCCCGCCATTTCGATGAGGGCGAAAAACACCGCCGGCGAACTGTGCCCGTTGAACGGTACCCGGGGCGCCAGCGCCTGCACGGCGGCCACGTCGCTGCCGAACCAGAAACGAAGCAGGTCAAGGTAATGGACGCCAATTTCAAAAAGCATCACGTCGCGCTCGCGGGCCCGGTATCCGTAAGCCGGCAATCGCCGGTGGGCCGAGCATTCGGCGAATGCGATCGGGCCGACCGCTTCCTGGATCAGCAGGCGCCGGACCGTCTGGCCAATGGAACAATAGCGGTAGTTCTGGTTCACCGCGTAGGGGACTTTGTTGGAGCGGGCAGTCTCGGCCAGGGTTCGGGCATGCCCGAGATCGAGGCACATCGGTTTCTCGGTCAGCAGTGGATGGCCGCGTTGCAGGCACAGGTTGGCGGCCGCAAACCTCCCCAGCGGCGGCGTCAGCAGCAGGACCGGCGCCCCGGGATTCGAATCGAGAGCTTCCTCCAGGCCGACAAAGATCGCCCCGGCCGGCAGGCGCCCGGACCCGAGGAAGCGCGCCCGCGCCCGCGGGTCGGGGTCGCAGGCGGCGGTCAAATCCCAGTTGGGGCTCGCGTCAACTGCCGCGAGCCAGTCGCGGGAGATTCCGCCCAGCCCAGCCACGATCAGGGGCAGAGTTCCGGGCTCGGTCAAGCCATTTCCCCGCAGTTGCTCCGCCACGCCACCAGCGGGATTTTAGGATCGCGGCGGTGATCACTCCCCAGCCGCGGCCCTCCGGCCCGCCGGCTGCCCGGCAGCGGCGATTGTCGCTGGGCCGGCGTGGCGACGTGCTGGATGAACTGGCCCAGGGCCTTTTGGACGTTCTGGTGATCGGTGGCGGGATAACCGGCTGCGGGGTTGCCCTGGAGTGCGCCGCGCGCGGTCTCTCGACCGGGCTGGTGGAGGCGCAGGATTTCGGCGCCGGCACCTCGTCGCGGTCCACCAAGCTCATCCACGGCGGACTTCGTTATCTGCGCCACTTCGAGTTCGATCTCGTCCAGGAGGCCGCTCACGAGCGGCGTCGGCTGGGACAGCTGGCGCCGGGCCTGGTGAGCGAGTTCCCGTTCGTGCTCCCGTTCTACGGCGGACCCTGGGCCGCGGCCCAGCTGCGGGTAGGACTCTCGACCTACGACCTCATGGGCGGGTTTGGCGGCCACTCCCGCAATGTGGGGATCTCGCAGGAACGACTGCGGACCCGCCTTTCGCCGCTGCTGGACGGCGGAGCCCGCGGCGCCTATCAGTACTTTGACGCCCTGACCGATGACGCGCGGCTGACCATCCAGGTGGCCAAGACTGCGGCCTCGCTCGGCGCCCGGTTGGCCAACTACTGCCCGGTTCAGGCGATCGAATCCGCGGCCGGCCATTACCGGGTGATCGTGCGCGATGGCCTCGGCCAAGGGGAGTGCCAGATCCGGGCCCGCCGGGTGGTCCTGGCCGCCGGGGTCTGGTTGGATGGCCTGATGGGGATGATCGAGCCCGACTGGGAACCGGTGATCGCGCCGGCCAAGGGGATCCACCTGTTCGTACCGCGGGGGCCGCTCGGGGCCGAAAGCGCATTCACCCTGTCAGCGCCATCGGACGGCAGGCTGATTTTTGCCATCCCCTGGTACGGCCGGCTGATGATCGGCACCACCGATACGCCATACGAGGGACCGCTGGAGGATCCGCTGCCGGACCCGCAAGGAGCCGCCTACCTGATCGAATCGATCGATGCGCGTCTGCCGGGCCTGGGCATCGCGCAGGCCCCGATCATCGGTGCCCAGGCCGGAGTGCGCCCGCTGATCCGGGAGGAAGGGGCCGATCTGGACGACACCTCGCGGCGAGAGCGCTACCTGCGCGGGCGCAGCGGTGTCATCGCCGTCGGCGGCGGCAAACTGACCACCTACCGCCAGATCGCGCGCCGCCTGGCGGATCTGGTCGCGGCCGAACTTGGCGCCGGGTCGACGCCGCCGCTATTTGAAGCGGACACCAGCCGGATACCGGTCAATCGCCGCATTGGCGAACCCGCCGATCCGGTGCCAACTTCGGTGGCCGACCCCGACCGGACCGAATTGCTGCGAATCGTCTACGGCGAGGGGGCGGGCGAAATCGCCCGCATGGCAGCCCGCGGGTACGGGGGTATGATCCCCGGGGCCGGCGTGTCCGAGGCTGAGGTTCGCTACGCGGTGACCCACGAAATGGCGCAGACGCCGGAGGACCTGCTGGCGCGCCGCCGCCGCGTATTCCTGGTTGAGGAAGGCAATGGGGAGGCCGCGGCCGGACCGCTCGCGGCATTGCTGGCGGACCTGCTGGGACGGTCCGCAAGCTGGGCCGAGGAGACTGCCCGGAGCTACCTGGAGGCGGTCCAGGCGCACCGCCGCGCGGTCTGAGCGGCTACTGGGAGTTTTTGCCCGACGGGTTGCGGTGGCGGGCTTCCAGGATCAGTTTTTCGCTCTGCGGCATCAATGGCGAGAGCGCAAAGTCCCCGCAGCGGGCGGTGATTTCCAGCCCGGCGTGTTCCAGCAGCAGGGATAGTTCGCCGGGAAACACGGGACGCGTCTTGTACTCGAAGACGATGGTGTTCTCGCGCGTGCGCTCGGTGCGTGGCGGGGCGAACTCATGGTGGAACATGATTCGCTGGAAGTTTGGATCGACCACGGTGGTGCCCTTGTATTGCAGCGTCTCGTTCAGGTGCTTGTTGAACACGTGCCGGGGACGTTCTTTCTGGACGTGGTACTTGCCGGTGCATTCCAGGTAGGGCGATTGCTTGTAGGTGATGTACAGCGATCCGTCGGGGTCGAGGTGGTCGCGACAACTCTGCAGGGTAAGCAATATGTCGGCGGGATTGAGCAGGTGTGCCAGCGAGTCGGCGCCCAGGAGGATGAGACCGAAGTTGCGGCGCCGCAACTTCATGTCCTGCATGCGGCGACGGAAAAAGACCGCCCGCTTCTGCAACTCGAGATGCTCGGCCTTGGCCTTGGCCAGCTTGACCATTTC
>CAYXKQ010000148.1:0-4549 GCA_964465715.1 uncultured Chloroflexota bacterium | reverse complement strand
GCGCTACAGCACTGCATCCACGGCGTGGCGCGGGGCATTTCCGGGGCCGCGGGCGATTCGGAAATCAGGAATAATGGCCTGCGCTCGCTCCTTGAAGTTCACCTGTTTGATGTGAATCGTTCATGCGATTTGTTTTTGGGAAGAGCCGGCGAATTGATCATCGAAAGCGCAACCGGCGCCGAAAAAGCACTGGTGGCTTCCTGGCTTCGGGCAAATCTGCCGACGGGCCGATCAGGGATCCACTATTTCCATCGTCAAATGCGTGGAAGATTCCTGCTGGAGTTGGTAGAGGGTGAATTGGATGAAGGATCCATTCTCGAAATCTGCCGGGAGTGCGGACTTGTTGCCGATTTGGTGGATCGGCTTCTTCACAGGAACCGGGTAGGGGATGCGCTCTCGGAAATCGCCATGGCCTGGCGTCTTGATCTGGCGCTGATTGCGAAGGTATTCGAGCTACACGGCCATGCGGACGACGTCGAGCCTTTGTTGGCCGAGCGGTACGAGCATGACCAGGACTACAAACTAGCCGGGTGGCTCTGTCGCAGGTATTTTGGGCGCGGGGACCAAGCGGGGGCGCTGCCTTACCTGGAGCGCGTCTTTGCAAGCGAGCCTGACCACGCAAGTTATCGGGAATTGCGCGAGATCGCGCTCGACGCCGGGGAATGGGAAGACGTTCGCTCGCGGGTGGCGGGCGAACTGATCGGGACCCGCGACTTTTATACGCTTGTCGCCCGCTTCATTTATGAAGGCGAAGTCGTGGCGGCGCTGGAATTGGCCGAGCTCAGCTTTGTCGGCAAACACTACATGGAACGACTGGAGGCGGGTGTCGCGGACGCCGCCGGCGCCCACCCCCGGACGGCGGTTGACCTGTCCCGTCGCCTGGCGGAAGTCTTCCTCAAACGCCCGAATCGCCAGAACTACCAGGGGGCATGCCGGCAGCTGGTCCGGATGCGTGATCTTTCGCGGCGGCTCGGCCTGGAATCTGCGTGGGATGAATACATCGCCGGACTGCGCGGTCGCTACCCGACGCGTCCCGCGCTGCACGATGAACTCTCAAAGTTTGGGCTGTGACCAGGTTGCCGGCATCCCGGTCCCGCCCCGACCCGGGAGCACATGAATGCGCGCCCTATCCCGAGCGCTGAGGATTAACTCTGGATAGGCAATCGCTGCTGGATCTGGTGACCCAGATCAACACCTGGCGAAGTGGGGATCAGCGAGCCCCGCACAAGCCGTTGCTGCTATTGCTTGCCCTGGGACGATTGCTTGGCGATGAACCGCGGCTTGGTCAATTCGGAGACCAAATCGAGCCGCAACTGCGCGGACTGCTCCAACGGTTCGGTCCGCCGCGGCAAAGTCTCCATCCGGAGGAGCCCTACAAGCGACTGCGCGCAGACGGGCTGTGGGAGATTCCGGGGTACGACCGGTTGCCGCCAACCGCCAGCGGCGGCCCCGCACTTCAAGCTTTGCGGGCCAGCGCGGGAGGATTGCCGGATCAGGTTTTCCAACTTTTGCGGTCGGACCCCGCGCTGGTGGTCGAAACGGCGCAGGTGATTCTGGGCGGCCACTTTCCGTTATCCATGCACGCCGACATCTGCGAGGCGGCCGGCATACCGGTGGCTGCGTTACACGATCGGACCCGGCAGGTACGAATTCCGGGCCCGGTACGCGATCCACAATTTCGCCACCGTGTATTGCGCGCCTACAACCGGCGCTGCGCGGTTTGCGGATACGAAATCCGGATCGGGGATCGGTTGCTTGGATTGGACGCTTCACACATCAAATGGCACGCCTACGGCGGGCCCGACATCGTCCCCAACGGACTGGCGCTCTGCATGTTGCATCACAGGGCGCTCGATGCCGGCGCGCTGGGCCTGGAGCACGACGGCCGCCGCGACATCCGCATCCTGATTTCACGCGAGGTCAGCGGCGACGACGCCAGCCTGGGCCGGCTGCTTGACTTTCGCGGCAACTTCCTCCGGCCGCCTCAGCGGGAGCCCGACTCGCCCGATCCGGAATTCGTCGATTGGCACCGGACCCAGGTTTTCCGCGAACCCACGTGGGAGCGCGGTTGAATCTGGGCCCGGTCGCACCGATTCGGTTCAATCCCCCGCCAGGCGTTGTGGCGACGGATTACGCCCTGTGGGGTTACGGCGCCGCCCGTCCCGCCCACCAGTTCGGCGCCGGCGTGATCGGGGTTTTGCAGACCGCATACGATCGTCCATGAAGACCTCGATCTCGCTCCCCGACGACCTGTTCGAATCGGCCGACGAACTGGCCAACCTACTTGGAACCACGCGCAGCGGCCTTTACGCGCTCGCCCTCTCTGAATTTGTGGCCAGGCACCGCGCGGACCGCGTCACCGCCCAATTGAATCACGTCTACGGCAAAAAGCCTGCCGAATTGGACCCGGTCCTGCGGGAGATGCAATCCCGGTCGATAGCTGACGACTGGTGATTGACAACCCTGCGGCCGGTCTGGTGGACCGTCCTGGCCGTCCCAGTTGAAACCTGGCCTTTCAGAACCCTTTTTGGGCACACTGGCGCCTGATTTCGTCGATGATCTCGCAGACGTGAATCGATTCGGCGGTCGTGAACTGGGGCATTTCCCTAAGTCCGGCGGCAATGCAGCGGTGAACTGTCCGCGCCTGGTAGACGAATCCGTGCTGGTTTCCGTAACCCCATGACCAACCCTTGTAGGTAACCAGCTTTTCACCGGTCCAGCGTGATCCCGCCGGTTGGCCCTGGTGGAGCGGGGCGGGAGTTGGGACCGGGTACTCGAATCGCTCCACGTGGTCGAACGCGCCGCTTGATGGATTTAATCCCGGCTCCCAGTGCGTTGGTTGCCAGTCGCCAACCCAGCCCCCGCTCGCCGTGTATTCCATTTCGGGCTTGCCTTCAGCCGCGCGACTGCCAACTCTTGGCGGTCGCCCGGTGGCGACGGTTAAGGCGGTCGGATGATGCGATGGCGTTTCAACCGTGATTCGCCCCTCGGTACCCACGAACAGGGATTCTTCCTTGAATCTCCCGACCGGGAAAGTGATCACCCCGATGCCCCGCTTGCCGGTGTACTGCAGCACGGCCGCGCAGGGGTGATCGATCCAGGTCCCCGGTCCCGTCAGTTCCGGACCGGTGCCATCGCGGCGCTGGGATTTTTTCCCGGCCGCCGCGATAACGGGGAACTCGTCCGAGCCAAAGCCGAGGACCGCGGGGTTTAACGCATAGACCGGATCCTGGTAATCCGACTGCACGACCAGAAGGTCGCCGATGTCTCCGCGCTCAAGTACTGCCCGGGCGTGTTCGATGGCCGGAAAGTGGCGCGTCCACATCCCTTCGGCGCAGAAGACGCCGGCTGCCTCGGCCGCCGCGTACGCCTCTTTGGCCTGGTCCGCGGTATCCGTGAACGGTTTTTCGCACAACACGTGCTTACCGGCGGCGATCGCCGTCATCAAGTCGCGGTGGTGGTGCCAGGTCTTGGTGGAGATGTAGACGATATCGACGTTGGGGTCGCTGCACAGCGCCTCATAGGAGTCGTAGGCGGTGGGAATGCCATGGGCGTCAGCGTATGCCTGGGCCCGGCTCAGATCCCGGGCGGCGATCGCCTCGATGGACGCTCCGGGGACATCCTGCAGCGATTTGACCCAATCTGACGAGATTGCCGAGGCGGCGATGATGCCCCAGCGCAGCTTGTGGTGAATTCCATCCTCATGGGTCAACCCGAGCCGGATGTCCAGAGGGGTATTCAGCGGGAACCCGTTGTGGGTGTAGGGGTCGAAGGCGGCGGAATCAGAGCCCATGGCGGCTTCTTTCGGCGGTGATCGGAATCGCAGAAAACTCGCATCTGGCGCTCGGTTCCCCGAAGCCAAATCGTTCGCAGATTCGAAAAGCGTTAAGCGTTCTCATTATTTCAATGGAGGAGGGCACGGATTGGCCGGGGGCTGAGCATCGCCAGCCGTACGCGGTCTTGCGTTGAGAACGCCCCTGAGATTGGTGCGGCCGAGTTTCCCTGGGGATCGGGAAATCCCCAGCGATTAGTGCGACGGGATTCTGGGTGAGCCGGACCCAGCGCCGCCAGGAACCACGCTCTAGATATGAGCTGGTCTGCATTGGTTTGATTGAGCGCGGCCGGCGAGGCTTTGAGACCACTGAGTTCCATCGTCAGCCACCTGTCGCGGCGCGTCGACAGCCCCAAGATTTGCCCGCTTCCACGCCAATTAGGTAACCGGTGCGGCGATCGGGGTCCGCGCAACAATTCTTCACACCGGCAGCATCAGGGGAACAGATCATGCAAATCGCCACCAAGGACGTCTTGTACTTCGAAATCGGCCCCGAAAACGAACCGACCCTGCGCGTCGCGCCCGGCGAGGAATTCGAAGTTCAAACGCAGATCAACCGCGGTCCCTGGCTCGACGACCATCCTGACCGTGAAGAGTTGAGTCGCAAATTGAGGTCCGGCAACCCTTCAAGCGGTTGCGTCTACGTCGAAGGAGCCGAGCCCGGTCAGGTCCTGGTAGTCCACATCGGTGACATCGACCTGGATCCCGTTGGATTCA
>CAYXKQ010000147.1:861-4617 GCA_964465715.1 uncultured Chloroflexota bacterium | reverse complement strand
CACCGCTCGTTCAAGCAGCCCGGGAATGGCCGCAGGCTTCCTGGCGGCCGCCCGCAGGCGATCGGCGCCGCCGGTCCCTAGCAGGCGATCGGTCCGCGCGATGGCCTCCTGGTACTCGAGCCAGGCGGGGGCTGATTCCACATCCCCAAGGATTGGTTCCAGCCAGGCCTCCAGTTCGGCTGGCGGGGCGCTCGGCCACGATTCCCACGGCGTTTTCTCAATGTCGAATAACTCGCCGAGCGCTTTGGCGGCTGCGGCGTATGCCTGCTGGTCAGACTCCAGGCGTGATCGCCAGGCGGCGTACTCGGATGCCGGCAATGGGTCGATGGCGTGGGCCAAAACCTGCTCACCCGGTTCTCCCGGCAACAAATCCAAGAACTCCCCGGTCCAGTCCAGTGCTGTCTGCACCTCCCGCCAGTCGGTTTCTTCGCCCCGGTAGCGCTCGCCGAAATCGGCGAGCAGGGAGTCTGCCTCTTTTTTGCTCGCCGCAATCAATTCCTGCAGCTCGGCGCCGGTCCCGGAGACTGATCTAAGCGGGTCGAAGTTGCGCACTCGCGGCAAAAGGGCGGGATAGATATCGGCGGTTGCGTCCGAAACCCGCGCAAGCGCAGCTCGGGCCGAGCGGACACGCTCCAGGATTACTGCGATGTGCACCGGCGACCGGCGTCTTGCGGCCAGGTAAATCCCGGATCCGGGGTCGTGGAATTCCTCCAGGGCGCGCTCGGTGGCCGCCAGCAACGCCTGGACTTTGGAACGCGTATCAGCATCGGCTTCGCTGGTCGGTGGATTGCCGGGATCGGACGAGAAGTTGGCAAACCAGTCCAGGGATTCAAGGTCGTGCCGGATCCGATCGAAATCGGTATCCCAGCCTTGGAATCGGTCTTCCAGTGCTTCTGAAAGCGCCTCTTCCAGATCCGCCCAGCGTTCCAGCGCCCGCTTGAGCTCCACCACCGCGGATACCGCGTTCAGGGAATCTTCAAGGCTCAGCTTGCCCGCGGATTTTGCGCTTCCCTGCAGGAGGCGCTGGTCGCGCCGAAACTGGGAACCAACGGTTCGCCGCAGCCAGCTCTGGTGATCGGTGCGGTAGCGGATAAGCATGGCCTCGTCGGCGTACTCGACCACCGATTCCTCGAAATTGGCTTCAAGAAATGCTTGTTGTTTCAAGATGGCGGCGGTGACCGCGGATGCCTCGTCGGCCAGCTTCAAGGCTCGGGCCCGGCCAGAGACATCGCTCCACCCTCGCGGCGCGGCCTTGACTTGGAGCAGGCGCCTGGCCAGCACGATCGCATCCTCGATTGACGCCATCGATTGCGGGAGGTAACCGCCAAGGGATTCGAACAACGCGTTGGCGTCATTTGCCAGCGCCTGTACCCGATCATCGAGCAAGCCGGTGCGTTCGACCGATTCGGCCGGGTCCGCAAATGCAACCCGGCGCCAGTCGTCGCCGAAGACGAATTCGATCGCCTCGCTCTCGCCGGCGTCAAGCTCCAGAGCCCGAACCGCCGCTACATAATCTCCGGGCGGCGGCCGGCCGTCGAACTCTGCCGCCAGTTCAACTTCCAGGTCCCGCCGCTGAAATTGAGCTTTTTCCCGGTCTTGGGCCCGCTGGCGCCGGGCGGCGAGGGCGTCGGGTGCGAGCCAACCGCGCGGTACGCCCGGGCACTTTGCCAGCAGGTCGGTCAGACCAAGGATGTCCTCGGATTGGCCGGCGGATTCAATTGGCGGCAAGCCTACGAATTCGGCCAGCTCCCGCCGCCGCTCCCGCAGTTTTGTGGCGGCCGCGGCCGCTTGGGTGCCAGCTTCGCGAATCTGCTCCGAGATCCGGATTGATCGCAGCCCGGACCGCAGCGGATTCCAGGTACGTGCGGAGTCATCATTGAAGGATTCAACGTGCCGGGACAACCGCCCGGCGGCTTCGAAAGCGCTGGTCGCCCAACCCCAGGACATTTCGTCGGCCGGCGGGATTTGCAGACCGGTCACGCGAGTTCGCGATCGCAACTGCGCGAACCGCCCCTGGACGAAATAGACGCTCTTGCCGAGCGGGGCGCGCGTTTCGTGGAGTTTCCGCACCGCGGCGTTCAAGTCATTGCGGCGATCGGCCAGAGCCTTGAGCGAGAGTTCGGGGCCGACCCGGCCGCGCGGGTCATTAAGGGATCGTTTCAATTGCTCGTAGACGCTGCTCTTGCGGCTCCGGCTGCTGTGCAGGTCAAGGCAAAGGACCCCCAGCGAACACTCTTCCAGCCGGCGTTTGACGACGTCGAGGGCGGCAGATTTCTCGCTGACGAACAGAACCTTCTTGCCGTCTGCCAACAGGCTGGCGATGATGTTGGCGATCGTCTGGCTCTTGCCGGTGCCGGGCGGCCCGTGAATGACCAGGTGCCCGCCGGCCCGCGCCAGCTCGATCGCCCGCAGCTGGCTGAAATCGGCTTCAAGGACGGCGTACTGGTCGCCGACATGCAAAAGGTCGTCGAGGCGGCCGCCGGCAAGATCGTCCGGCGGCAAGCCACCTGGACCGGCTTCGCCGTTCTGACTGGCTGGGGATGCCCCGGCCATGCGCCGGGCCAACTCGTTGCTGAAACCGCGTTCGGCAATCCGCCCAAGATCCTCGTAGATGGCCTGCTTGGCGTGCGAAAAAACGCCCAGCTCGATTCCGGCGTCAACTGACCATCCGCCCTTAGCGGAAATCGCAGACCTAACCGCGTCGATGTACTCGCCTATCGGCGCCCGAGAAGAGCCGCGGGCCATGAACTCCGGCAACTCCAAACCGAACGTCGTGAGCACGTACCGCAGGGTGGGATTGACGATCGGATCCTCATCCTCGCGGATCAGCCGATAGGCCTCGCGCGGATTGGCGCGACGCAGATCGCATGGGAGCAGCAGTAGCGGGGCCTGGGCCTTGACGCCATCCTGATCGATCCAGTTGAGGAAGCCAATCCCCAGAAAGAGCACGTTGAGCCCCTGCTCTTCTTCCCAGGTGCGGTCGCGGCGCTGCAGCGAGCGCAGGCGGCGCCCTAATTCAGATGGTTCGCAGGAAGTTGAGATATCGCCGGGAACTATGCGTGGTGCGGCCTCGGCATCCTGGGATCGATCGCTGTTAAAGATGTTTCTGGCGTTGCGGGCAGGAGACAGCTCCTGATCGAATCGCAGACCATTGCGGGACCGCAGCAATCGGGACGCAAGTTCATCGGGAGCGATTCCAATGATGGAAATGCTGCTTTTGCCGCGCCGGCAGTAGAGCAACCGATTCCGGCGATCTAGCTGCAGCAGCCTCGATCGCCAAGTTTCGATTCGTTCGCGCTCTTCCACGCTCCGTCTGTCCCCGTTCACGCTCGGCGCACTCGCCAATCAAACTCCGGCGCCCTCTACCGCGAGCGTTGGTGCCGGCTCCTAATGCGGCGGCGACATGGGACGGGAACAGAGCAGTTCTATTCCTGCCGTCCCTTTGGCCGGCTCATACTGCGGTTGCTCAACGGAATTTATACACTCTTTGCGAACCAGAAAAGGCCCGTCACAATTCCCTATTTGACGACCCGTTTGGGCCACGTGTGCGGGACGGCGTGGCAACTGCCGAATTCCAACGCAAGTCGGCCAAACATTTGGTGAGGACTCATGACTGATGCGCCAGTTCTGCGCGGCCCGTCTTTGGCCGCCGTCGAGCACCGCGGAGGACATCTTCAGATCATTGCGTCCGCGGGTTCTGGAAAAACTGAAGTGGTGTCGCAGCGAATCGCCGACCTACTCGCCGGTGGAGCTCTG
>CAYXKQ010000147.1:0-851 GCA_964465715.1 uncultured Chloroflexota bacterium | reverse complement strand
AAGCTGCGCTGACGAGTTGAAGGCTCGAGTCGAAAACCGCGGCGTGCAACGCCTTGGCCGAGGGATTCTGGACCGCATGAGTGGATGCATTATTGGCACGAAACACTCATATTGCTTCAGGCCCCTCCAGATGCATGTGCCCGGGTATGAAGCTATTGATGTCCTAGGTCAGCACGGTCCTTCTGTCCATTTGGCAAATTAATAGACATAATCAGCAGCGAACACGTCTAATTCGCGTTTTGGAATTACTCGCGGCAAGTTTTCTATGGAATTGGTGTCCAGAATGCGCCCAGATTTCATCACATCCCGAATATCACAGTCGTCAATCCAACCACTATTCCAAATCGGTGCGGTTTCTGACCCTCGCTTGCCCCAATTGGCAACTACCGCACAAAGGTTTGAATTCGACTCACGATTGAAGTCGATTGGCAGTCCGACGCGCTGCATCCAAATGTGCAGTAATTCCGCATTTGGTAAACGTTCGAACCGTTTAGAAATTGTTGACATCACGCTAGATTCTTCGACCGGATCCTTCAATTCATCAAGTATTCGACTCAGTAGCCCGGCAACCAGCGGGTAAGTTCGCGGGTTGTGGCAGGCGATGTCCGCCAGAATCGATATCGTGGGCATCAACATTTGGCGGTTGGTAATTCTGGGCGGCCTGGCATTTTCGTCCAACAACGCGCGAGCTACCGATCCGCTGTTTGGAAACTCCCTACTGTGAACGTGGATAGCGAGCAATTGCCTCTGGAAGTCGGACGCTCGCGGGTTTCTGAACATCCATTTGAGCTTGTCTTCTTTGACGGCTGACCCGATTACGTCATCAGTCGCAGTAGTCTTGGCGGCGTTCA
>CAYXKQ010000146.1:0-4633 GCA_964465715.1 uncultured Chloroflexota bacterium | reverse complement strand
CGCAGACTGCCGCTCAACTCTAGCTACGCTGCGCGGCGTCAATCCTGGCTTGCATCTGCAGCAGCAAGTTCTTGTGCGGCGCGGACGCTTCCTTGATTCGCAGTGCAATTCCAGGAGACAGCGAAGTCCTGCCGTTCAAGAGTGCGGATAGAAATACCTGCCGCACGCCCAAGATTTCCGCCGCCGACTTCGCGCCAAGCTCCGGTTGATCGATGATCTCGGCGTAGATGAACCGGTCGGGATTGGACGGAATCATCCCTGCTTTGATGTTGTCTTTGGCCGGCAGTGGCAGTCATCGGGATCCGAAGGCAATTTTTGGCCTTCGGCTGTTTCAAACGCGGTCAGGCCAAGTGCGGAGACCGAAAAGCCAACTCTCCCCTCAGTTGCTGGTGCGCTCAAGGATTGGCCCGCCAGGCGGAGAATCGGCAACCAGCTAGGCGCCAGCGGCCAGTCGATACAGCTCTTTGACGCAGCCAGATAGCGCCTCGCAGAGCAGCGGATACGGTTCGCCGAATCCGTTGATCAGCCCGGAATGCTGGCGGTTACGCTTGCGGGCGATCCGGTTGGAGGCATCGATCAGGCCGCAGTAATGCCAGCCGACGAATTCGGGCCGGGCGAACGCGGAGCGGAAGAACTCCACCGTCCAGTCGCGGCGCTGGCCAAGGTCGTCGGCGATCGGACCGTACGGACGCGGCATGTCGGCGGTGATCATCGTGTACGCCGAATCGCCGTTGATTACCGGCAAGTCCACCTTTTGAGCCCAGCGGTCCAGGCCCGGCTGCTGGGCCGCGTAGCGTCCGTACATCTGGTAAAAGAGCACGTCGGTATGGCGGGTGGTGACCCCCAGCACGGTGTCGACGGTGTCGGTGTTGGCGTTGAGCTTGTCACCGAAGAAGAGGTGGTTTGGGTCGTAACGGGCGATCGCATCGCGCGCGGTGCGGTAATAGCGGTCGACAACCCGCTGCAGGAATACGGTGTTGTCGCGGGTCTCGGCGGGATTGGAAAGGTCGCTGCACGGACGCCAGTCGACGGCCCGTGACAGGGCCGCGAAAGAATCGAAGCGGGTGCCGTAGGTTCGGTTGAAGCCCGCGATGTCGTCGCGGTACAGCTCGCGTACGGTCTCCACGTAGGCGGATTTGCCGGTCGCGCCGGCGCCAAGGTTGCGCAACCGCCGCGGCCAGCCGATCCGGGAGCCGCGCGCGGCGCCGCCGATCGTGTCGGGGCGCTCGCGGCAGTCTTCCTCGGTTAGCAGCGGGCAATCGGTCATTGCGTAACCGAGTAGGTAAGGATCCTCGCGCGCCGGCCCGGCGAATTCGGCCGCCAGCCGGTCGCAGTGACGCCCAAATTCCGGGGAGAACACGTCGACGAAGCGCTCGTCGGGCACATCGTCCTGCCAGTGCGGGATGTCGACGAAGTGGATCGGCAACACGTAGGCCATCGCCGGGCTGGGGCGGTTGGCTACGTGAAGGTCGGTGTGGACGCCGACCGTATTGAATCCGTACTCACCGCAGGTGTCCAGGAACCATTGCCGCAGCGCTGCGGCGAAGCCCGGCGCGTCCAGGTCGCCCAGCCCCAGCCGCTCCTGCCAGGCGGCGCGGTTGTAGGCCTGGTTCCAAAACTCGGCGTGCAGGTGATTGATGCCGAAACTGAGAAAGCCGTTGCCCTCCGGGCTCACCAGCCACCAGCGATCGTCCTTCTCGATCCGAAAGAAACCGCTGGGCGAGAACTTCTTGCCGGTCCAGCCGCCGTAGCGATCAAGCGACGCGTCATTCACGGTCTGCAATGCCCCGCAGTGCGTTGAAAGCAAAGCGGTCGGGGCCCGCGAGGGCCGGCCCACCGCTGAGCCCTAGGCTAGCGTGGCCTCGATCTGGGCGCGCAGGATCGCCTCGTTCAAGACTCCGAAGCGGATGTGGCGGACTACCTGGCCCGAATCGGCAAAAACAGTCACCGGCAGGCTGGCGGTTCCCAGCAGACGTCCGGCCACGGAGCGATCGGCCAGCGCCAGCGGGATCTGCAGCGAAAGTTCCTCGGCGAACTGCCTGGCGACGAACGATCCCTCGGCCACGTTGATCGCCAGCAGCTCGAGTTCGGGATATTCGCCGGAGCGCCAGATCTGGTCGAACTCGGGCATCTCCAGGCGGCAGGGACCGCACCAGCTGGCCCAGAAATTGATGACGATCGGGTTCCCGGCCAGAGCGGCGAGCTCGACCGCGGCCCCGTCAAGGTCCACCAGTGCGGCCGCCGGTAGGAGCTTGCCGACTTCGAGTCGCTCGGCGCGCCCGGCCCGGGCCAGCGGGGCCCGGTCGCAGGCGCCCAGGGCCAGGGCGCCGGCAAGCAGCCGCAGAACGCCGCGCCGGTTCAGCGGGGTCACGCAAACACCTCGGCAAAGCCCAGGTTGAGATTGATCAGGATGACCCCAAACCCGGCCACGACCAGGCCGGTGACGGTGACCGGCGAGAACCGCTGCCCCCAGAAAACGTAGTCGATGACCGAGATCAGGACCAGCATGCTGGCGGTGGCGAACGGAAAAACGAACGAGGCGTCAAAGACGGTCAGGGCGGAGATCAGCGCCAGCACCTGACCCCAATGGGCGACCCCCAGGGCCATCCCGAACCCGATCGAGCGGAGGTTCACCTGGACTTTGAACGGCGTCGGAGCCTGGCCCGGGCGCTTGTTGCGCTCCCACTCGCGGCGCGCCATGCGGTTGGCCAGCGGCCAGGTAAACAGCGAACAGATCGTGGCGGCGGCGAACAGCCAGAAAGCGTAATCGACCGGGTCGGAGGCACCGCGGGCCTCGACGAACCACTTGGCGCCGATCTCGGATCCCCCCAGCAGGGCGAAGGATATGAGGATCATGGCCGGCAGGAGCCAGCCGCCCTGCTTGGTGCGGACCGCGTAGCGCTGGGCGTCGAGCCCCAACAGCGGCGTGGCCAGCACGATGGCGGCGATTCCCAGGTATCGCTCGGGAGTCGGCTGTTCTCCCCAAACCAGGATCGCGTAGATGGTGGGAACCAGGATCGCCATGCGGTTGATGGTTGTGCTGATGGCCAGCCCGCCCAGGCCCATGAGAACGAAAAGCACCAGGTACATGACCTGGTAGGTGAATCCCTGGAAGGCCCCGAAAATGATGGCCGCCGGCTCGAGCGATATCCCGCCGCGGGTCGCCAGCGCCCAGGCGGCGGCGACCACCATCGCAAACGAGTAGTTGGTGGCCCCGGTCACGAAAAACCCGCGCGGATCGTTGCGCGCGTAGCGGGCGATGTTGACAAATGTCAGCACCCCGACCAGATGCAGAAGTAGATAAAGCAAGCGGGCCCGCCAGGCAGGGTGTTGATCGGCCGAAGCGTAGTCGGGAAGGGCAATTCTCGCCGCGACCGCGGCCGGGAACGGCCACTATCCGAACAATCTGGAAAGCCCCACGTCCAGGTTGACCAGCACCACCCCGGCGGCGGCGACCGCCAGGCCCAGCAGGGTCAGCGGGGCGAACCGCTGGCGCCAGAACACGAAATCGATTGACGAGACCAGGAGCACGAAGCTCGCCGAAGCCAGCGGGAACACGAACGAGGCGTCAAAGACCGTAAGGGCGGTGACCAGCGCGGTCGCCTGACCCCAGTTGGCCGCCCCCAGACCGAGGCCGAACCCGATCGAGCGCGGGCTGACCTGCAGCTGGAACGGTGTCGGGGTGATGCGCGTTGGCGCGGTCCGGTCCCATTCGCGGCGCGCCATGCGGCTGGCCAGCGGCCAGGTGAAAAACGAGCTCGCGCTGGCGGCCAGGAACAGCCAGAACGTGTAGTCGGACGGGGAGGCCGCATCGCGCGCCTCAACGAACCACTTGGCGCCAAGCTCGGCGCCGCCCAGCAGGAAGAAGGAAGCCAGCACCAGCAGCGGCATCAGCCAGCTGCCCATCTTGGCCTGGACCGCGCGGCGCTGGGCCTGGAGCCCCAGCAGCGGCAGGGCCAGGAAGATCGCGGCGATTCCCAGATAACGCTCTGGGGTCGGCTCCTCGGCCCAGATTAGGATCGCCCCCACAGTCGGCACCAGGATCGTCATGCGGTTGATCGTGGAGGTGACCGCCATGCCGCCCAGACCGACCATGACAAAGACCACCAGGTACATGAACTGGAAGGCCAGCCCCTGGAAGGCCCCGAAGAGGACCGCCGGCAGTTCGAGCGAAATTCGCCCGTGCAGCGTCAGCGACCAGGTTCCAGCGATGACCGCGGCCGAGCAGTAACCCACGGCCCCGGTCACGAAAAACCCACGCGGATCGTTGCGCGCATAGCGGGCGATATTGACAAACGCGACCATGCCGGCCAGGTGCAGGATGAGGTATTGCAAGCGGTCCCAGCCGGGCTATTCGGGATTCGGGCCGTTGGATAATCGGGGGCTAATTTTGCCCCGCCCCCGGCCCGCTTATCCCATGAACGACCTGCAGCGCATGCGCCATTCCTGCGCCCACGTGATGGCGGCGGCGGTGCAGGAGATGTTCCCCGGAGCCAAGTTCGGTTTCGGTCCACCGATCGAAGACGGCTTCTACTACGATTTCGAGCTGCCGCGTTCGCTGAGCTCGGAGGACTTTAGCGAAATCGAGCAGCGGATGACCAAGCTGGCCAAGGCCGCCCACCCGTTCGAGTAC
>CAYXKQ010000145.1:0-4670 GCA_964465715.1 uncultured Chloroflexota bacterium | reverse complement strand
CCGAACTGGGTGAAATTGCAGGCCCCGGAAGTGGTCTGGGTCTGAATCTTGGCCATCGCGGCGATGATTTCCGCCGGACCGGCCGCAAATCCCAGTCGCCAGCCGGTCATCGCGTAGGTCTTGCTGGAGGCGTTGAATGTGATCGTTCGCGAATAGGCGTCGTCGGACAGGCTGGCGAAATTTGCAAAATCCGCCCCGCCAAATACCAGCTGGTCGTAGATTTCATCGGCCAGGACGATCACATCGGTGCCGGCCAGGACCTCGGCGATCGCGGCTGCCTCCCTGGGCGAATAGACGAATCCGCCGGGGTTGGACGGCGAGTTGAACACGATTGCCCGGGTCCGGTCGGACATCGCGTCGGCGACCTGATCGGGGGTCAGCTTGTAGTCGTTTTGCGGGTTTCCCGCCACGATGACCGGGACGCCGTCGCAGAGGGTGACCTGTTCCGGAAACGAAACCCAGTAAGGTGCCGGCACGATCACCTCGTCGCCCGGATCCAGAATGGCGGCAAAGGCCAGAAAGAGCGCTTCCTTGCCCCCGCAGGTGACGATCAGCTGACCGGACTGGTATTCCAGGCCGGCGTCACGCGCCAGGGCGTCGACGATAGCGGCCTTGAGCGGAACTATTCCCGAAGCCGGGGCCGCATATCCGGTCTGGCCGCCTTCGAGGGCGTCAATCGCGGCCCGCTTGACGTGTTCCGGGGTGTCGAAATCGGGTTCGCCGGCGCCGAAGCTGACGACATCGACGCCTTCGCGGCGCAACTGGGCGGCCCGCCCGGTTACCGCCATGGTGGCCGACTCGGCCATGCGATGGGCGCGCTGGGAGATTCGCATTGTCGGGGCACTGCCTGGAGGGCGTCGGACAGATTGCTGGTTGGCCAAGCCGAACCGAACGATTTTGGCCTAACGCCGGCAGATTCGAACCTTCGAGGGGTAAATTGATTGCGCAACTCCGAATCGGACTTCGAATCCCGGACGGATTTAATTTCACCGCAAGCTGCCAGGGAGCAAGGCCAGGATGGGAAACCTCGAATCAAAGGTAGCGGTGGTCTCCGGGGCGGGGCGCGGCATCGGCCGATCGATAGCCATTGCCCTGGCCCGCGCCGGCGCCGATGTCGTGGGGTGTTCGCGCACGGTGGGCGAACTCGAATCGCTGGCGGGCGAAATCAATCAGCTGGGGCGGCGCTGTGCAACCGCCCGGGTCGACGTGGCCGATTGGGAAAACGTCAAGCGGTTCGCCGAGACCGTGGTTGGGGAATTCGGGCGCTGCGACATCCTGGTCAACAACGCCGGCGGAACGTTCGCCGAGGGGGAGATTGTCGAAAGCGACCCCGCACTCTGGACCAAGACCGTCGACATCAACCTGTACGGCACCTACTATCTGACCCGGGCCCTGTTGGCCGACATTCCCAGCGGGGGCAAGGTCATCAACATCGCCTCGGGCATGGGACTGGCGGCCCTGCCCGGCAACAGCTCGTACGCGGCCGCCAAGGCGGCCGTGCACATGTTCACGCAGGTCCTGTCCCAGGAAGTCTGGGAACGGGGGATCGACGTTAATGACGTGATCCCCGGCCTGGTTGCGACCACCAACGTGACCTGGGCCAGCGATCGCTCTTCAGTCGAGACGGTGCTGGCCGAGTTCGAGGGCCGGCCGGTCCCCTTCGCGGCATCCGAACGCGTCAAGCACCCCGACGAAGTAGGCGATCTGGTCGCCTGGATGGCCGGCCTGGCGCCCGGCGGTCCAACCGGTCAGTCCTTTTCGCTGGCCCGCCGACCGTTTTGAATCCGTGAAGCGGGCGCTATGGTCATTAAGGAGGGCTCCACAACCAAGTCCTTCAACCGGCTTGAACGCGAGGGCCGCGACATTTGTCGATCATTGAAATAATTGTGGTTGAAATAATTGGCACTGAATCTTTGCCCGTGCTGGAATTGGATGGACCGTGATTGACACCGCCCGCGAGGGTCCAATACTGATCGCCGGACTCTCCGGCCGAATCGACGGGACCAACGCCCGACAAGTACAGACCGAATTGGAATCGGCGCTCGGCGAAGATGATCGCCGCCTGCTGTTGGACTTTGCGGACTTGTCCTACATTTCCAGCGCCGGGCTCCGGGTCGTTCTGCTGGTGGCCCGCCAGCTCGACCAAAAGAGCGGACAGCTGGCGGTCTGCAGTCTCAGCGAGTCGATTTCCGAGATATTCAAGATCTCCGGATTCGACAAGATCATCAACGTCCACGCCGATCGTCCCGCCGCTCTCGCCGACCTGCAGGGCTAGGGCCGAGCCCAGCTAGTCCCCCGCCAGGACTCCTCCGGTGCCCCCGGACAGACCTAGACGCCGCACTCGGGTTCGCTACGAAGGCCCGACCCGGAAGATCCTGGTCGTCGATGACGAACCGGACCTGGAGCCGCTGATCCGGCAACGCATGCGGCGCCAGATCAGGTCCGGTCAGTACGACTTTCAATTTGCCGGCAACGGCGTTGAAGCCGTCGCCCTCCTCGAGCAGGACAAAGAAATCGAGCTGGTCCTCTCGGACATAAACATGCCGCGGATGGACGGGCTGACGCTGCTGCAGCAGATCCCGCAGATCACCGACGACATTCGCTCGGTCATCATCTCCGCCTACGGCGACATGGACAACATCCGCACGGCCATGAACCGGGGCGCCTTCGATTTCGTCACCAAGCCGGTCGATTTCAAAGACCTGGGAATAACCATCGAGCGCGCGCTCAAGAACCTGGCCGACTGGCGCAACGCGCTGGAGGCCCGCGACCAGCTCGTATCCCTGCGGCGCGAACTGGACATCGCGCGGCGGCTCCAGGAATCGATCCTGCCGAAGTCATTCCCCAAGACTGACGAATTCGAGATTTCCGGATTCATGCAGGCCGCCCGCGATGTCGGCGGAGACTTCTACGATTTCCTCGAATTGCCCAACGGCAATCTCGGGCTGGTGATCGCCGACGTATCCGACAAGGGCGTTTCGGCGGCGATGTTCATGATGTCTGCCCGCACCACCATCAAGGGCGCCGCGCTTGACGGGTGTGACCCGGCCGAGGTCCTGACCCGGGCCAACGACATGCTCAGCGCCGACAACCCCAACATGATGTTCGTGACCGCTTTCTACGCCGAGTTTGACCCGGCCGCGGGGATGCTGACTTACGCCAATGGCGGCCACGACCTGCCAGTCATGGTCGACCGGGACGGCGCCCGCACGATTCCTTCGACCGGCGGGGTCGCACTCGGGGTCATGCCCGGAATGGCTTACTCGTCCGAATCGATCCAGATGCAATTCGGCGATTCATTCGTCGCCTACACCGATGGCGTCACAGACGCGATGAATCCACAGGGGGAGCAATTCGGCCTCGGGCGTCTGATGCAGTTGTTCGCCGAGAAGCCGCCCACTCACGCCGGGCCGACGGTAAACGACGTGGTCGCCGCGGTCAAGGGATTCGCCGCTGAGCAGGACCAATTCGACGACATAACCTGCCTGGTGCTACAGCGACTGGCTCCGGAAACGCGGCTGTGAAGCGCAAACTGTCGCTCACTCCCGAACTGGACTCGGTCGGAACGCTCGCCGAAACGGTAGCCGAAGTGTCGGCCGCCGACGATTGGACTCCGGATCTTGAGTACAAGGTCGCATTGGCGGTCGAGGAGATCGGGATGAACATCGTCTCCTACGCCGGCCTTTCCAGTGACCAACCGATCGAGGTTTCGATCGATTCGACCCCGGAAACGGTGACGGTGGTGTTTTCAGACGCGGGACCGGCGTTTAATCCCTTCGAGGACGCCCCGGTCCCGGACCTGGATGCGTCGGTCGCCGACCGTCGCATCGGCGGCCTCGGCATCCATTTGGTGGAGACCCTGATGGAGGCGGTATCCTACAGCCGCGGTGACGGCCGCAACAACCTGACCATGGTTGCCAATCGGGCAAAGTGATCGCGCTGCTGACCCGCCGGCCAGCCCTTGCCGCGTTGGCGGGACTGCTGATCGTGGTCGTGGTGGTGGTCGCATGGATTGTGGCCTCGCGCACGACTGCGCCCGCTGATGCGGGCCCGGTCACTGCGCCACTGGCCCAAACCGCGGTCCCTGATGCGGGCCCGGACCCCGGAATCTACCCCGACCGGATAGTCTTCGGGCAGACCGCCGCATTTAGCGGGCCGGCGCAGGGTCTGGGGATCGAAATGCGCCGCGGGATCGAATCCGCGTTCGCCGAAGCAAATAGATCCGGCGGCGTCAACGGACGCCGGCTCGAATTGGTGACTCTGGATGACGCCTACGAACCGGAGGCATCGATTACCAACGCCCAGCAGCTGATAACCGTCCACGAAGTATTTGCATTGATCGGATCGGTGGGGACGCCCACCTCGCGCTCGACGGTGCCGGTCGCCGGCGAGGCCGGCGTGCCATTCATCGCCCCATTCACCGGGGCGGCGTTCCTGCGCGACCCCGGACTTGACCACGTGATCAATCTGCGGGCTTCCTACGCCCAGGAGACCGAGCGCATGGTCGGCCTGTTCGTGGATCAGAGCGGCCTGGATCGCATCGGGGTTCTCTACCAGGACGACTCCTTCGGGCGGACCGGATACAACGGCGCCCGCGACGCCCTGCAGCGACGCGGCCTGGAGCCGGTCGGGGTGGGCCTGTATCCGCGCAACACGACCGCAATCAAGAC
>CAYXKQ010000144.1:0-4723 GCA_964465715.1 uncultured Chloroflexota bacterium | reverse complement strand
CCCCGACATCGCGGAATACGTTGGACGGCAGGCTGCGCAGTTCGTTGCCGCCCAGATCCAGAAAGGTCAAGCCCGTCAATCCCTCAAGGTCGGAGTAGTAGATCTCCTCAAGCGGATCGTCGACGTCCGGTGCCCCCGGGTAGACCTGCAATTCGTCGATCAGTCCTAGCGAATCCAGCGAAATCCGTCGGCATTTTTCGCTCCTGTCCGCCTCGATCGCCGCGACGATCTGCGGATGCCTCTCACAAACCGGATACCTGGGAGAGTCGTCGTCGTCGACGACTACTGTGTCGGTCGCGGTGCTCAGATCGTCCTCGTAATCGTTGTCGTATCCGTCCAGCACGGCGTCCCGGTCGTACAGGAAGTCGAGTTCAAATCCCGTCGTAGTGACGCTGGTGTCGCCCGACCCAACCATCGGAGTCGCCAGGTCCCCGTCCTGGCGTTGGCCGACCCGCACCCTTTCGACGGTGATCTCGGCGGTTTCGCTATCTTCGATTTCTGAATTGTTGCCCATCAGCACCGGCACCACGTAGAGCGTGTCGTCGGGGTCGCGCGATGATGCCAGCACGTGGACAGTGCGTTCAAAATCCAGGCCCCGGTGGGTTATCGAGATTTCGAACGCCACGAACCTTTCCACAGTGTTCCCGCGGCCCCGATCGCCGATGAACGCCGCATTCGAACCCGTCACCGCGTCATCCTGAATGCACGAGGTGTCTACAGGGCTTGCGCAGGTAACACCCCTCTGGACCGGGAAGCTCAGGCCCTGCGGCCGGACCCCGAAATGGAACGGGATGTAGAAGATTCCGCCCTCGTCGATGGAGGTTGGAAGGTTGCCTAGGCCGGTCTCATCGTTACCGCCGTCAAGGAGAAACGTCGGCGAGCGTCCATTCAGTAAAGCTTCGGTGCAGTCGGTGGTAGTTTCACCAACATTTACAGAAATTGCGCAGTAAAGCTCCCGGTTGGTTCCAGCAGCCGCCTTGATCGCCTCGCTCAGGTCGATTTCGTTCTGGTTCACGCCGGTCCCACGCAGGTCGATCCTGGCCCCTGGCAAGAGGCCGTCGAGTTCGCCGGCGGCGGGTGCGAATTCGGAACGAATCCGATTGCCCGAAAAATCGAGTTCAATCCAATCGGTCGTGGATGGGAGAGGGTCACCGTCGTCGTCACCGGGGCAATCGGTCGTATCTACCAATTCGGCGTCAATGAACCCGTCGGTATCGGTTGAGTCCACGCAAATGGCCGCGTTTGGCGCCGCATCAGGATCGTCTCCCGAAATCGGCGCTATGGCCGCTTCCCCGCGTTGGGCGGTGGCAAGGTAAAGGCCCGCGGCCAACGCGATCGCAAATATCAGCGCCGCGGGCATCACCGACGTAAATCTCCGGTGACGATTCAGATCCATGCCGGGGGGCCGCCTCGTAGATGTAGCAAAAGATCAGGCATGCGCAGGCCAGTCAATTCAAACACGCAGCGGCAAGCAAGGGCCCTGCGTTTCTAGAATCGATCCCACCCACCACTAACTTTATGTCGTCAATTTGCACGGAATGTTACTAGGCTGACGCGTGGCCGACCTGTTTGAACAGATCCGCGATCTGCTGCTCGGATTCCTGGAAGCCAACCAGTATTACGCCCTCGCGTTACTGATCGGCATCGAGGAGGCCGGGGTCCCGCTGCCGCTTCCGGGCGACCTGGCAATCATGTTCATGGGCTCGCAGATCGCGCTCGGTTCGGCACACCCGGTGGGAGTGGTGGCGGTAGCGGCCGCCTCGGCCACTGCCGGCGCATCGGTGCTCTACTGGCTGGCGCGCCGCCTCGGCCTGGAAATGCTGCGCCGCTTCGGACGCTACGTGCGGGTCGACGAAGCCAAGATCGAGAGTTTCGAGGACTGGTTCCGCCAGCACGGCGGTCTGGCGATCATCGTTGGGCGGATGATCCCGGGGCTACGGATCGCGGTGGCGGTGTTCGCCGGTCTGGCGCGGGTCCCGTTTCCAAAATTCGTCCTCTATACCGGCATTTCCTCAACCATCTGGGCCGGTTTCTTCACCGCGCTCGGGTGGTACTTCGGTTCGCGCTGGACCGAGGTGTCCGGGATCCTGGAGCGGGTCTTCGGCAATCCCTGGGTGGCCGGCGCGCTGGGCCTGGCAATCGGAATTGCCTTGACGCGGCTCTATTACCGTCGCCGTCAGCGTCTCAGCAAACCCTCGGAACAGCCGGTCGAGTCAAAGACGGTCGAATTGCCGCCGCCGGAACCCGGGATTGAGTTCAAGGTCAGCGAACCGGCGGAGGATTCAAGCCCTGAAACCGACCAGCGACGCCAGCGAGTCTGGCGGTCCCGACCGGATTCGAACCGGCGATCTCCTCCTTGACAGGGAGGTATGCTAGGCCGCTGCACCACGGGACCTGGTTGAAGGGGCGAAGTCGCCCGTTCGGCAACGCCAATTCAGGCGCGCAGCCAATAAGTTTAAGGGCCGCCGAGCGGTTCCATTAAGCGGTCGCCGCTACCGGATGCCGCGCCCGAAACGGGCGGAGAAATTTCACCACCAGGTCGATTCTTCGTCGTAGACGTGATCGGGCAGGTGGTAGCTGATCCCGGCTTCGTCAAACGCCGAGACTTCCAGCAGCGCCGTAAATTCGTCGAAGCTCTTGCTCTTGGCGTACCCGGGCACCAGCCAGCCCATGTAGCGCGAATAGCGTTTCTGCAGGCGAAACCAGTGGAGCACCCCGAGCGTGGGGCTGTACGGGTATTGCAGCTGGTCGGCCATTTCGCTGCCGATCAACGCCCGCGAGATCGCATAGATGTACTTGGCCAGGTTGCCGCGCTCCCTGGACTCGGTGATTCCGGCGATCAGCGGCGCCGAATTGACCAGCGAATTGGCCATCGCAACCGATTCCAAGCCGGGTTCGGGTTCGCACAGCGTGCCGACGCGGAACAGCTCGAGGGCGTCTTGCTCGGTCTTGTAAAGGATCGAATCTGGAATGCCCATCAGGTACCCCGAATAGCGCCACACCTGCATGAAGCTGGCCCGTTCGGCGTCATCGAACCGGGCCCCCAGCGCTTTCAGGTGTTTGAGCAAACGGGCCGAGAAAGCGGTAATCGCATGACCTACGTGGGCGGCGCTGATCGGGATTCCCCAGGCCTCCTCGTCCCAGTCTTCGGACTCGGCCAATAGCTTGCGGATCTGGCCATGCACCAGACGGACTCGCACCGACAGCTTCCAACCGTCGCCGCCGAATTCCAATCCGCCGGGTATGAAGATCTCCACCATGTGGCGATTGTTCTGCTGCAGCCGGCGCACGCCGTGTTCGCGCAGCCGTCCGGTGATGAAGAAGGACTTGCTGATATTGGTGGCAAAACCCTCGACCAGGGTGCCGCCGACCATCGCGCCGAGGATCAACTGCGAATTGCGGTGAAACATCCGAATCCCGGGGCGGAAATCGGCCTCCGCGGCCCAAGCCGGCACCGATCTGGCGTCGGCGAAAAACGCCCGTACCGCTTCCGGAGCGTCCGCCAGCGCTTCGGGGTCCGCGCTCTCAAGTCCCGCTTCCACGAACCGGTGCGATTCGTGAGGATCAATGTCGGCCATCGCGGCCAACGCGTCATCGGCCAGGGGGTCGCCGATCGTGGTGTGGGCGATGTAGTTGTCGGCCATCGCCGAATTGGTGGCGCGGGCGATCTCAAGTCGCGCCAGATAGTCGGTCGGAATCCTCATTCGCCGGTCGCTGCCTTGACCAGTTGCGGACATAGGTTACATCGGTTCAGTCTTCGGCCGGTTCGATGCGCAGGTCCGGCAGCCAGGCCAGGAACGGCGGCAGGTACCAGTTGCGGCCGCCCAGCAGCTCCATGCTGGCCGGAACCAGCACCGAGCGAACCAGCGTGGCGTCCAGGAACACGGCTACCGCCAGGCCGAATCCGACCTGCTGATTGACGATTGTTTGGCCCGACGCGAATGCCCCGAACACGGCGACCATGATCAGGGCCGCCCCGGTGATCAGCTGCGCGGTTGAACGAAGTCCGTAGGCGACGGCTTCGGCATTGTCGCCGGACTGATCGAAACGTTCGCGGATTCGACTCAGGAGGAACACGTGGTAATCCATCGACAGCCCGAAGAGGATCGAGAACAGGAAAAGCGGGATCCAGGCGTCGATCGACGGGGCCGCATTGAACCCCAGCAGATCCCGCGCCACGCCCTTCTGGAACACCAGGACCAGCAACCCGTAGGCGGTCCCGACCGAGAGCAGGTTCATGATCACCGCCTTGATCGGAATAACTATCGAGCGGAAGACCAGCATGAGCACGATGAAGCTGAAGCCGAGCACGAACGCAAACACGATCGGGGTATAGAAATCGACGACGTCGAAAAGATCGGCGGTGATCGAAGTGGTTCCGGCAATCAGCACTTCGCCCGGGACCCCGGCGAACGCGGCGGCGATGTGTGTGTCCTTGAGGATCGCCAGCGCGTCGACCGCGGTCTGGCTGCTGGGCTCGCCAGGGATGGCCACCGCCAGGACCGCCAGATCACCGCCCGGACCGGGGGCCAGGACCGGCGGGAGCGGAAAGTGCGGATCGGCGACGACCGAAGCCTGCAACGCCTCGATCGCGGCGGCCACCCGGGGATCGGCCAGATCAGCGTCGATCACGATTTCAGCCGGATTGACCAGCCCGAATGAGAACTTTTCCTCCAGGGCCTCGAACGCCAGCCGCGTCTGGGTCCCCTCAGGGAAAGTGTCG
>CAYXKQ010000143.1:0-4789 GCA_964465715.1 uncultured Chloroflexota bacterium | reverse complement strand
GCGACTACCTGCTCGCCGGGGGCCTGGATCCCGAAAACGTCGCCTCCGCCGTGCTCCGCCTGCGCCCCTGGGGGGTCGACGTGTCGTCCGGCGTGGAAACCGACGGCCGGAAAGACCGCCAAAAGATCGCCGCGTTCATTCAGCGCGCCAAGCGGGCCGCAGAACTCGTATGACCGATCATTCGCGGCTGCGCGAGCTGCCCGATGCCGGTGGGCATTTCGGCCCCTGGGGCGGCATGTTCATGCCCGAAACGCTGATGCCGGCGGTGCATGAACTCGACGAAGCCTATCGCTCCATTCGCACCGACGCGGCGTTCGCCGACGAGCTTGCCGCCTATCTCCGCGAATACGTCGGGCGGCCCACGCCGCTTTACGAGGCGACCCGCCTGAGCGCGCTGGCCGGGGGCGCGCGGATCTACCTCAAACGCGAAGACCTGGCCCACACTGGGGCCCACAAGATAAACGCCGCCATCGGCCAGGGCCTGCTGGCCCGGCGAATGGGCAAGGATCGGGTGGTCGCCGAGACCGGCGCCGGGCAGCACGGTGTGGCTACCGCCACCGTCTGTGCCCTGCTGGACCAGGAATGCGTGGTTTACATGGGCAGCCTGGACATTGAGCGTCAGCACCTGAACGTGGTCCGGATGCGGGTGCTTGGCGCCGAGGTCGTGCCGGTGGAGTCAGGTTCCCAAACCCTGAAGGACGCGATCAACGAGGCGATACGCGACTGGGTCACCAATGTCGCCGACACCTACTATCTGCTCGGTTCGGTGGCCGGTCCCCACCCCTATCCGATGATGATCCGTGACTTCCAGGCGGTCATCGGGCGCGAGACCCGCGAGCAATTCGCCCGCATGGCCGGCGGCGCTCCCGATGCGCTGGTCGCCTGCGTCGGCGGCGGCTCCAACGCGATGGGGCTGTTCTATGAGTTCCTCGATGATCCCGGGGTCGCCCTTTACGGCGTGGAGGCGGCCGGCCACGGGTTGGCCAGCGGCTCGCACGCGGCGACAATCGGCGCCGGCCGGGAAGGCGTGCTGCACGGAACGCGGACGATGGTTCTGCAGGACCGATGGGGTCAGGTATTGCCGGCCCACAGCATTTCGGCCGGCCTCGATTACCCGGGCGTGGGGCCCGAGCACGCCCACCTGGCCAGCAGCGGCCGTGCCCAGTACGCCTCGATCACAGATCAACAAGCCCTTGACGCGGTCACCGCACTGGCGCGCACCGAGGGGATCATTCCGGCACTCGAATCGGCCCACGCGGTAGCCTTCGCGCTCCAGCTGGCCGGCGGCATGTCCAACGAGCAGACGGTCGTGATCAACCTCTCCGGGCGTGGCGACAAGGACATGGAGACCATCGCCGAGCACGGGGGTACCGCCAAATGACCGCGCGCCTCGATCGGGTGTACCGGCGAACCCGCGGCCGCGGCGAACTGGCGCTGAACATCTTCCTCACGATCGGCTACCCCTCGCTCGAGGAATCCTGGGAGCTGGCCCGCGCCGCCCTGGCCGGCGGCGCCGACGTGCTCGAACTGGGCATTCCGTTCTCTGACCCGATCGCCGAGGGACCGACCATCCAACACTCTTCCCAGGTCGCGCTGGAGAACGGCGTCAACCTGGGCGACTGCCTGGACTTCACCGCCCGGCTCCGCGCCGAAACCGAGGCCGGCCTGATCCTCATGGGTTACGCAAATCCATTCATGGCCTACGGGATCGAAGCCGTGTCGGCGGCGATCGCAGAGGCCGGGGCGGACGCGGTGATCGCGGTTGACCTGCCGCCTGAAGAGTCCGGTCCGCTGGCCGGGTCGCTGGCCAATCGCGGAGTTTCGCTCGTCCAATTCCTGGCTCCAACCACCGATCCCGAGCGCGCCGTTCAGGTGCTGGCAAACGAGTCCGGGTTCATTTATGTCGTCTCGCTAACCGGCGTTACCGGCGCTCGGCAAAATATGGGCGTGGGATTCGCGACGTTCCTGCGCCGCACGCGCTCGCTGACCGACCGCCCGCTGGCGGTCGGGTTCGGCATATCCAGCCCCGAGCACGTCCTCGGGCTGCACGGACTGGCCGACGGGGCGATCGTCGGCTCGGCGTTCGTGAAAATCTGCGGCCTGGCCGACCGCCCACTACGCCTGGCCCGCGCGGAAGAATTCGTGAGCCAGCTTGCCCGAGCGGCCCGCCAAGGAGGCGATTCGTAGGTGAATCCCTGGCTGCTGCTTGTGCTTATCCCGCTGAGCCTGGCCGGTCTCTGGACGGCCCTGGTGGTGCGTACCGCCTGGTACCTCACCCACCCGAACCCGCGCCACACCCCCAAGGGTTACGCGCCCGATTTCGATCCCTCGGTGCTGGGTCTTGAGCCCGTCCGGATCGATAGCCGAACCGGGATGACCCTCAAGGCGTGGATTGCCCGGCCCAAACACCATCCGGCATCGGTAATCCTCTGCCACGGCGTTTGGACAAACCACAAGGAGATGGTCGGCCGCTGCGTCGAGCTGCTCAAGTTCGGTTATGGAGTCATACTGTTTGATTTCTCCGGCCACGGCGAGAGCGAGGGCAGCACCACCACCATGGGTTACCGGGAAATGCTGGACCTGTTGGGCGTGGTTGACTGGGCCGCCGACCATGCCGAACTGGGACGGCTGGCGGTCTGGGGGAATTCGATGGGCGGCTCGGTGGCGATCATGGCCGCCGCCCTGGACGAGCGCCTGGAGGCGGTGATCGCCGACAGCCCGTTCGCGACCCTGCGCGAGAACGTGGCCCGGGCTTTCAAGCGGATCACGGGGCTGCCGCCCTGGCTGTTCGTGGGTCCGGTCGTCTGGCTGGGCCAGCGGCTGGTCGGACACCGGATGGACCACATTCGCCCGGTCGACCTGGTTGCGTCGCTGCATTCGCGACCGCTGATGGTAGTACAGAGCGGGCAGGATTCAATCGTGAGCGCCGAGAGCACCCGCAAGCTGTTCGAAGCCGCCACCAGCGCCGAAAAACACCTCTGGGTCATCGACGAGGCCGAGCACGTAGAGGGCTTTCACATCCTGCGCGATGAATACCTGGCCAAGATTTCCGAGTTCCTGCGCCATTCGCTGCGGGATCCGGTTGAGAAGCAGTTCTCCCGGGACGGGCGACGCAATGAAGCGGAGGAAGACCTCAGGCTCCGGCCAGGCGACGCGCCCGGCGCTCGGCGATCTGCTCCCACTCCCAAGCATTAATCACCTGCTCGCGGGTCAAACCGGCCCGGCGCGCAATCATCACTCCCAGCTGGGTATTGGCCAGTTGGGCGGCAGCATGGGCGTCGCTGTTGACGGTCAGGATGGCGCCGGCGCCGGCTGCACGGCGGGCAAGGTCGGCCGATAGATCAAGCCGTCCGGGCTGCGAGTTGATTTCGAGCGCGACGCCCGCCTCGGCGGCGGCCGCAAAGACCGCATCGTGATCGAAATCGAACCCCTCGCGGCCGAGCACGATCCGCCCGGTGGGATGGCCGATCGCACAGGTTGCCGGGTTGCCGATCGCGGTCAATATGCGCTCGGTCATTGCCGTTCGCGACTGGCCCAAGCCGGCGTGGACCGAGGCGACCACCCAGTCCAACCGGGATAGCATTTCGGGTTCGAAATCGAGCGATCCGTCGATTCGGACCTCGCTCTCGGTGCCCTGCAGGAGGGACAAGCCGGCATGTAGCGACGCCTGCGCCGCAATCTCGCTGCGCTGGGCCGCCATGCGCTCCGGGGACAGGCCGTTGGCCACCGCCAGCGACTGGGAATGGTCGCTGATAACCAGTTGCCGCAGGCCTAGCCGCTGCGCGGTCTCGGCCATCTGAGCGATGCTGTCCTGCCCATCGCTCCAATCACTGTGGGCATGCAGATCGCAACCGAGGTCGGTGTGCTCCAGCAGGCGCGGCAGCTTCCCGCGTTGGGCCAATTCGATCTCATCGCGCCCCTCGCGCAATTCGGCCGGAATCAGGTCCAGGCCGAGCGCCCGGTAAAGCTCGGCTTCGGTGCCGAAACCGGTTTCGGGCGAATCGAGTTCGACCCCCCGCCGCCGCCCAAGGTCTCGCAACCGGGCGAGGTGCTTGTCAGATCCGGTCGCCAGCGCCAGCGCCGAGCCGAGCGATTCCTCGGCCGTCACCCGAATCCGCACCGGAACCGGCTCACGCAATTCATCCGGATCAAGCTGGACAAGCGATTCGCCGTCGAGGGCCGCCAGCGCGGGGCGCAAAGGATCGCGTACCGCAACCACCAGGTCGACGACCGGCATGGTTTCGCAGGCCCGCTGCGCCGCGCCGGCCAGGTGAACCGCGCTCACTCCTTCGATTTCCCCGAGGCGAATGGACTCCAGGTGCGCCGCAGCCAGCGCGATCCCCAGCGGGAACAACCCGCGGGTGGCGGCGATTCGCTCGATTTCAGTCAGGATCTGAGCCACCTTGCGGCTTCCGATGCCGGGCAGTTGACTCAGCCGGCCGTCACTTCCCGCCGCCTGCAGCGAATCCAGGTCGGAGACGCCCAGGTCACGCACGATTCGGCCGACCGTGCGCGCTCCCAGGCCGCGTACCGCGAGCAGCTGCCAGGCGCCCGGCGGTATCTGCTGCAGCAGTTCGCCCAGACGCCGACTGGATCCACCGTCGACAAATTCGCCGATCGTTCGCGCCAAAGAGGGGCCGATGCCGGGAACGCCGGTGAGTTCGCCGGCCTCGGCCAGGGCGGAGAAATCGCGTTTTGACGACTCGATGCGCCGCGCCGCCGCGCCGTAGGTTCGCGATCGTCCCGAATCCGGGTCCGCCAGATCGATCGCCTGGGCGATCCGCTCCAG
>CAYXKQ010000142.1:2879-4792 GCA_964465715.1 uncultured Chloroflexota bacterium | reverse complement strand
GCCAGCGCCAGCACCACCGAGGCCAGGGTCGTGGCGTAAAAGATCCAGGTCTTGACCCTGCGCCACCCCAGGGATGGCCGGGTAACGGTGTCGGGCAGAGATGGCGAACTCACTCGTAGACCTCGCGGAAGCGGCGAACCAGCCAGTCACCGAGCAGATTCATTACGAAAGTCATTGCAAACAAAAGGGTCCCGACCGCAAAAATCGTCTGGTATTCGATGGTTCCCTGGGGAGTGTCGCCCAGGGATACCTGGACGATGTAGGCGGTCATGGTCTCCATCGAATTGAGCAGGTCAAAACCCAACCGTGGCTGCTGGCCTGCGGCGATCGCGACGATCATGGTTTCCCCGATCGCCCGCGAAATCGAAAGAATCACTGCCGCCAGGATTCCGGAAAGCGCCGCCGGGACAATCACCTTGACCGCGGTTTCCAGTTTGGTCGCCCCGAGCGCGTACGATCCTTCGCGCAGGCCGACAGGTACCGCCTGCAGGGCGTCCTCGGCAATGGAGGCCATCATCGGCAGGATCATGAACCCCATCACGATCCCCGCCGACAGCACATTGAAGATGCCCATATCGGGAAAGATCTCGCGCAGGATCGGGGTCACAAATAGCAGGGCGAAATACCCGTAGACGACGGTCGGAATGCCGGCCAGAATTTCCAGCATTGGCTTGAGGAAGGTGCGCACCTTCGGGGCCGCAACCTCGGACATGAAAATCGCAGCCAGCAAGCCGAAGGGAACGGCGATCACCATCGCCACCGTGGCGACCGCGATCGTCCCGTTCACCAGTGGCAGCACGCCGAAGTGCTGGGACACAAAAAGCGGTGTCCAGCGGGTGCCGGTCAGGAATTCGATCGGCGAAATCTGGGTGAAGAACTGCAGCGTTTCGCCGAGCAGGGTGAATATTATGCCGGCGGTCGTGAGAACCGAAACCGCGGCGGCCGAAAAAAGGACCGCCCGCACCACGCCCTCGGTGATCACGCGCTTGCGCTTGGGCGAAAGGTCTATGGTCTGTTGCTGTTGCATTGACTCAGGCTGAAAAGGCGGGGGGTCGGTCGGCCGGATAAATTCTGCACTCGGATTGATTCTCGAAGGGGGAGATCCGGCCAGCGGCGCCGTGGCTTAGAACGCCGCCAGCCGTACTCCTAAACCGCGATCAGCGGTTGTTGAAGATGTCCAGTTGTTCGGCGTACATTGCGTCGGGAAGGGCCACGTAGCCGACGTCGGCGGCCACGTCCTTGGCGTTTTCGAGGTAGAAGTGAATGAACGCTTCGACCTCGGGCCGCTCGGCCGCCTGCTTGCTTACGTAGAAGAACAGCGGCCGGGACAGGGGCGAGTAGGTGCCGTCGTTGACGGTTGCTTCGGAAGGCAGGATGCAGCCCGTACCACCGTCGACTCCGATCAGCTTCAGGCGATCGGCGTTGGCGGCGTAATAGGCCAGGCCGAAGAAGCCGGTGGCGCTGGAGTCGCCAGCGATGCCCTGGACCAGGACGTTGTCGTCCTCGGACGCGGTGAAATCGCCGCGACTCAGGCCCTCGTCGCCGTTGATTACGTCGGTGAAGTAGTCAAAGGTTCCCGAGTCCACGCCCGGTCCGTAGAGGACCAGTTCCTCATTTGGGAAACCGTCGCGCACCTGCGACCAGTTGGTGATGTTGTCTTCGGCCTCGGGGCCCCAGATCCGGTTGAGTTCATCGACTGTAAGGCAGTCTGCCCAGGTGTTGCTGGGATTGGCCAGGACCGCCAGGCCGTCGAAGGCGACCGTGAGTTCAACGAAGTCGATCCCGTTCTCCTGGCACGTGGCAACCTCGGAGTCCTTGATAGCCCGTGAGGCATTGGACAGGTCGGTCTCGCCGATGCAGAACTTTTCGAATCCGCCGCCGGATCCCGAGATTCCGACCGGAACGCGAACGTT
>CAYXKQ010000142.1:0-2854 GCA_964465715.1 uncultured Chloroflexota bacterium | reverse complement strand
CCCGTCGGCCAGGATGGTGCCGCTGAGCTCCATCATGGCTCCGTCGTCCATTGCCGCGTCTTCCATGGCGTCGGCCGGGGCCGGCTCAGGATCAGGGGCGGCAGCGGCCGGGGCCGGGGCGGCCGGGGCGGCCGGGGCCGGGGCCGCGGATTCCTCTTCCCCGCATGCGGCCAGGGCGGTCACGGCGGCAAAGCCGGCGCCGGCGGCCAACAGGCGGCGTCGCGATAGTTGCTTCATTACGTTTACCAGGGGCTAGAACTTCATACCCAAAGCAAAGTTAGGCCGCCCCGGGCCGCGCCGACGGCGCCTACGTCAACGGAGCGTCAATTCGCATTCAGCGAAGCGTCAATCTCGGCCATTGCGACATTTGCGCCGCGGCGATCGGGGATCGAAAGAATGAACTCGGATCCGCTGCCGGCGCCGGCCGAGAGCACCTGGATGCGACCGCCGTGAAGTTCAACCATCTGCTTGGCGATCGTGAGTCCGAGGCCGGCTCCGGCGGCCCCGCGTGCGGGGTCGCCCTTGAAGAATCGTTCAAATATCCGGTCCTGAATCCCCGGCTCAACGCCGCTGCCCTGATCGGCGACCCGGACCAGCGCGACTTCCGGTCCCGCCTCGCAGTCAATTCGGATCGCTTTGTGGGGAGGCGTGAACTTGATCGCATTCAGGATCAGATTGGCGGTTGCGATCTCAAGTTTGGACCGGTCCGCAAAAACCGGCAGCGGGCCATTGCGGGGCACATCCATTGCCACCTGGGCGCGACGCGCGACGGGATCTAGCCGACTGCCCAGGTCAGCCACCATCGCGGCCAGGTCGAACCGTTCCCAGTCCATCCGGTTGGTGAGGGCGTCGGCGCGTGCGGCGGCAATCACGTTCTCGGTCAGATCGATCAAGCGATCGGCTTCGGCGTCGATTCGGGCGAGAAAGTCCTCGCGGTAGCGCGGACGGTCGGCGGCGCCCCCCAGCAGGGCCTCGCAGAGCGACTTTATCGCCGCGACCGGGGTGCGCAGGTCGTGCGAGATGTTGGCGATCAGATCACGCTGGGCCTCGCGCTGGCCCTCGATCGCGGTGACGTCCTGCAGGATCAGGAGGATTCGCGTGGTCGAGCCCACCACTACCGGTGTGGCGACCACCTGCAGCGTCAGGTCGGGTTGGATCGGGCGGACGATCTGGCGCAGCGTGGCCGCGTCTGCTCGGACTTTCCTGACAAGGTCGATGATTTCCGCATCGCGGGCCAGCCGCGCCAGCGAGAATCCGATGCACTCTTGGCGATCGGCGCCGAAAATGCGCGTCGCCGCCGCGTTGATCGCGACGACGTGGTCGTCACGGTCAAGCACCACCACCCCATCGGCCATGTTTTCCAGCAGGTGCTGAAGGTCCCGGGCCAGGGCTTCGCCGCGCCCGACGCGCCTGGCGATCCGATCGGCCCAACGTGGATATTCGTCAAGGCCCGCCGATCCGAATCCCAGGCGGCGCGCCACCTGCGTCATCGCGCCGAAACGGCGGTGCAGCCAGCGCCGCGCCACCAAGCCCGCGCCGACTGAGATTACCGCGGCCATGACGATCGCCAGCCACCCGCCCGATGCCGATCCCAAATCCCGCGACGCCACCCCGATCAGAGCTCCCAGCAGAATCCCTGCCGGGACCAGCAGCCAAGCCCAGCGGTCGTTCAAGGCTCGCTATGGCCGCGCGTAGCGGTATCCCGAACCGCGCACCGTTTGGATCCGTTCGGGATTGGTCGGATCAGATTCAATCTTCTGGCGCAACTGGCTGATGTGGACCCGCACCGTGCGGGTGTCTTCGATGAATTCATGACCCCAGACCTGGCGGATCAAGTCCTCCGGCGAGACGACGCGCCCGCGGTTGGCCAGCAGGTACTCCAGCAGGTCAAATTCCTTGGGGCGCAGATCCACCTGTTCGCCGGCGATATCGACGCGCATCCCGGCGCGATCGAGGATCAGATCGCCGTCGATGAGTGGGGCTTCGGAGTTCTGCGAGGCGATTTCGCCCAGCAGGAGCGCGTGACGTCGCAGCAGCGCCTTGATCCGCGCCTGCAGTTCGCGGACCGAGAAGGGTTTGGTCACGTAGTCGTCCGCGCCGATCTCAAGTCCGACCACCCGGTCGATTTCATCGTCCCGGGCTGTCAGCATCACCACCGGCACAGTAGAAAGTTCGCGGATTTGCCGGCAGGCCTCGAACCCGTCCATCCCCGGGAGCATGACGTCGAGTAGCACCAGGTCCACAGGGTTTTGGGAAAGGTGTTCCAGGCCCTCCTCGGCGCTGGCACAGGCGTGGATCCTGAACCCGGATTGGCGCAGGTTGTAGCGCAGCGAGGCGACCAAATTGGGCTCATCGTCAACCAGCAGAATTCGCGGCGTCGGACTAGATGGACTCATCGAAGGTCAATCTCTCGCGCTCGGCCGGACGCCGGCCCGTCCCGCGGCCCGGTCAGAAGTGGATGTCTATCCGGGTGCCCACCTGGCAAAAGTCGTAGGTGAGGGCCGAATCCGGCAGGCGCCCATTCAGGCAGCCGTGCGAACGCCGGGTTCCGAAGTCGTCGTGCCAGTAAGCGTAATGGAACGCGTGGCCTTGCCAGGTGAAGTAGACGGTGTTGTAGATATTGCTTATGTCGTAGAACTCCTGGGTGCCCCAGAGCCCGGTCATGCGCTCCGACTTGACCTTGCGGTTCACGTAAAAGCTGCCCGGCGGGGTCTCATAGAGATCCTTGCCCGATGAGGTGGTGTACTTCAATATCGGGCCCTCGGCAGAGTGCAGCGTGACCAGCTGGGAGGTCAGGTCCACATCCACCCAGCGCCCCTGCAGCGGACCCAGCGAGGGGCGGAAGTCGGCCGGA
>CAYXKQ010000141.1:4231-4822 GCA_964465715.1 uncultured Chloroflexota bacterium | reverse complement strand
CAGTGGGGAACAAAACTTCCGACAGTCTTCGAATGTCCAACCATTTGAATGGAGTTCCTCGGAGGACTCGGTAATAAAGGTTGAATCCGTCTATATAGACGTTCGTTACCAAAATCCACCTTCAATAAACAGAGGCCGCCCAGAAGGCGGCCTCAACCCTAACGCCTAAGCGGTAGGGGCAGTGTGGCCAAATATACCACCATTCTTTTGGCGCCGCATAGGATTCTCCGGAGTCGGCGTGCCGCGCATCGGCGTTGCGCGGTCGTAATTCGGGAACAACGATCCCGCGAGAGCCCGAGCTCGTCGACGGTGCCGGTTTCGCGGAAAAGGTCGACGACCGCCATCGCGTCCGGAATAATCGAGCCAGGTCAGCGCTGAAACCAACTCACATCCTATTCCGGCGATGTAGCCGGTTGAAGCGCCCCAGAGCTATGAACGGACATGATCGGGAAGGCTATCGCTGAGCCCTTCCCTGGCGAACCCTGCAAACGGGAACTGCATCTGGCGCCGGTCAGCGTTTTCTCGAATTTGCCGAATTGCCGAATTGCCGAATTGCCGAATTGCCGGACCTTTTCCTTGACCCGCCCCTTG
>CAYXKQ010000141.1:604-4221 GCA_964465715.1 uncultured Chloroflexota bacterium | reverse complement strand
GAATCGCGCGAATCAATGCAGGACCGGGCTCAGGCTTCATCTGGCGATTCCTGCCCCGCGGAACCGGACTCATCCCACCAACCGGCCTCGTCAGCGGCGGCCTGGATTGCGCCGGCCACGACCGTTCCGCCATCCTGAGCCGCAGCCCACGTAGATTCGGCCAGATCACTGACCACTCCGCGCGTCACGTCCAACTGACCCAGGACGGCCGCCTTTTCTTCCTCGGAGAGCGAATTCCAGATTCTTGTGCTCGTCGTCAAAACGTATACGGACCCTCCTGCCAACGCGATTGGAATGAGCACCGGGGCTCCCAGCGACACGAATCCCGCACTTACAGCCACGGCGGCCGCAGCCGTAATGGCGCACCCGGCGAGTCCGGTGGCGGCCACTGACTTCGCGGTGTCCAGCACCGCTTCTTCTGTCGTCTTGAGTCCTTCCTGGACAGGCACTCTTTGCTCGGCCGCCGCCACCGGCAATTCCATGACCGCGCCTATAACGCACCCTTGAGCTGTCTGAGCCAATATGCCGGGCCCGGCCACCGTCAATGCCGCGCCGGCGTTTTGGGCATTGGCGCGGATTAATGCCGCCGCGCTAATGTTCCTTGCCCCACGGGCCCGGTTCCATTTGGATTTTTCCCAGATCAGATTGTCCGGATCCGCGGCGCGGGAGGGGTTGTTTCGCACTGACTCGATGTGACTTACGTCGCGGGCGGAGATGAAATCATTCATGGCGTCCTCGCCGGCCGCCCGCACGCCGGGCGGGATCTTTTCGGCCAACGCCAAACCAGTCACCGCTCCGGACCGGGCGCGCTGATTCACGTATGCGGCGCGTTGGCTGAGCTCCGCGGCCAAATCGCCGAATTGAGCGACCGATTGCCGCACCAATTGAATCAACGGGGCCGGAAGTGCGGCCTGCACCCGTTCAAACCACCCTGGGTCGGACGATTGGACTTGCGGTGACCGCGCGGTCGCGGTCTGATCGGTGAGGATTTGTGCTTCAATTTCTGCCTGGCGCTGGCGAACTTCTTCGGCAAGCCGGAATTCGGCTTCTAAACGCTCGGCTTCGGCCCACGTCTCCTTTTGCCCTTCGGAGAAGGCGTCCCATTCCGCACGGGCATCGGGCAGGACTGCCACTATTTGCTCCCAGCGGTCGGCAGCGGAAGTCTGGTCGCAAGCCGAGAGCACCTGGCGCGTCAAATGGCTGGGCAGCTCGCCGCGATAGTCGGCCGCAATTTCTTCCAACTGCGCCTGTTCGCACGCCGCGCCAATGATTTCATCCTGAGCCTCCCGCCGGTGTCGCTCGGCCTCGATCGAGTCGCGGATACGGGCGGCTCTGCGCGCGATTTCGTTCAGGATCTGTTCGCGTCGTTCACGCGCAGCCCGCTGACGGCGGATTTCGGCGGCCCTTTCGGCTTCGACCACGCGCAATTGTTCCTGGATGAGAAATATCGCGCGTTGCTGGGCCGCATCCACCGCGCCCGGTGAAAGTGTTGGTGTTCTCTCCGGTACTAACGCTGGGGCAGGAGTTGGCGCCTTCACCGCGGCCAACGGTATCGTCTGCGCGCCGAATGCGGATTGCGGGCTTGGTGTCGATTCGTCATCTTCACAGGCCGCAAGTACCAGGCCGGCCGCAACGATCGCGCAGATCAGCAGCGGAAGGGAGCCCGCCCTGGCGTGCCGGAAACCAATTCGCCGTTGGAATGATCGAATGGAATTTGTCATAGATCTACCGAATTGACTGCCGGATTTGGCGACGCCGAAATTGGGCGGATTCGGGGCTATTCATTCGACGCTGATTGGCTTGCGTAAATCGGATTACCACTGGATGGTCAGTCGAGCCTCGATTGGCTCAACAATCGTCGGATCCCCGACGTATTTCGGCACCCATGCAGCGGGCGATGAACTTCAACGTCGCCGATGCGCCATCCAGGACTTCCGCGTACTCGACACCGAACGGCAAGTGAATTGGAATCCAGCGACCGCTGTATCGGACCCTCAATTGATCGGCAATTGCGGCTGCGCTGGTGCTGCCTTGGCTCCATTCACATCGGAACCAGATGGGCGTATCGCCGGTGCTCGCCCATTTCTCGTGGTTGATTCCAAGCCATAGGGCGTCAGATCGAAAACCGTTTTGGTCGACGAAGCGGAAATATCGTCCATATCCCCATCTCCGCGGGGTAGTTTGCAGTCCCGATATGGACATCCACTTTTCACCGGTTCCGCGACCGATCAGGTCATCGATCAACTGGCAGTAGCTCGCCAATCGCCGAGCGAACTTGGGCGCCAAGTCCTGCGCCTGGACCGGCAGGAACGAGGTTTCGTCCTGTCGCACGGCGAGTCCGCGCAATTGCATCAGGTCAGACGCAATCGTGCCGACACTCCCGGCCGCCGAATCGAGATCGTCCAGCAGTAGCCGCCAGCTGGTTAGGACGACGCTCCGCTTGGCTCCGCACTCAGGGTCAAGCAATCTGGCGCTGCGCCGGCCAGACGAGTTGGTCGTCTGCTCGAATGCCCATGAATCGGCGTCGAGCTGACGGGAAATCTCGATCCAGAGTGTTTCGGTTCTGGCCTCGGGGGCGATGAAGAGCAGGACCGCGGAGTCGGAATGGTCGAATTGGCGAATGTAATGCGGCTGATCCGGATGAAGTGCGGCCCAGAATTTCGACTCGACCAGCAATCGCTTCCGGCCATTGCCGTCGTACCCGGCCATATCCGGCCGCGTTCCGTCTTCGTATGTGACCTGCGTTTCGACTGTGGCAATCTCGGCGAGTTCAAAACCGGCTTGCTCTTCAAGCATTCGACGCAGCGAATCGCGGCACTCCGGCGACCGGTTGAGTATGTGGGCGAGAGCTTCGGTCGCTGCATCTTCGACCTGGCCGGTGAGTCTGGGAACCAGGTATGCCAGGACTGTTTCTGAATCCGTCACTGCGCTTTCCTGCCAATCAATCGGTTTCAGCCCAGAGTTTCGACACCCTTACCTGCGAAGCAGCCTCGACCGCGTCCGGGTTGTGGACCCGGGTGCCCGGCATTGACGCTGCCTGCGCCCCGGTGCCGGTTCACGGCCTGGATAAGGCCACCAAGTTCGGCTCCGCGGCCATGGTTGGCAGTCCCCTGAAGAGGGTGAATCGAGGGCGGTTGAAACGCTTACACGTTTATCTTATTTCCGTGTGGCGTCCGAAGGCGTGCCGACCGGGAAGATTCGGACTCTTGGGCACTTGCCCTTGGGCGGCCCGAGAAATCACGAATTCGATCATTCCTACGTTCAGCGGGTGGTGTCTGTAGTGGCAAACAGCGGATGCGGCCGATTCCCGAATCCTGGCGATCAGGCCGCGCGCGTTCTGCGGAGTTGTCGTCAGCACGAAATTTTGAAGTCCGCGGAGCCGGCCCCGGTTGGGAGCGGTCTGCGCCCCGACCTGGGCAATTTCTTCGTTTTGGCCGTGCTTAACGTTTGCCGGAGTTGCTTGCGTCCGCCCCCCGGACTAAGGGCGAACCGCCGCATCCGGCAGGATCACCGGCACCGAGTATTCCGAATTGGCGGCCGTGACTTGGAAACTGCAGTCATCGTTGAGACTCCGGGTCATCTGATAACCCGTCAGTTGCAGGGTTTGCGCATCGATC
>CAYXKQ010000141.1:0-594 GCA_964465715.1 uncultured Chloroflexota bacterium | reverse complement strand
TCGATCGCAAATGAAAGATCTGAGATCGGGCGCCAGCCATCCGGCACCCTGATCGCGGACGCGGTCACAACGATCGTCGAATCACTGCGCGCGGCGATTTGGATCGATCCTGGATCGGTCCAGGCAACCGCCCCGTGCAGCAGGGACATGGGATCGGTGAGTTCATCGATCCAGCCGAATTCCTTTTGCACGAAATCGGCGCGTTCCGGCTGCAGACCGCCGCCCCGGTCTACCCAGTAGTTACCCCCCGAGTTCCAGACCCGGACGCCACCAATTGAAAACTCGGCGATCTGGGCCTCCGAATGCGTTAAGCCCGAGACCCCGTACGATGCGCCTGCGAAGGAACCCAATCCGCAGGCACCGGCATAGTTGCCGTCCAGGTCGAACCGCGCCGATCCAGCCTGCTGGAATCCGATTGCGGTCCGCCACAGCAACTCATACAGTTCCGATGCCGGCGGGTCCAGCAGTTCATCGCTTAAGACCAGCAATTCCCTGACCTGGGCCATTGTCATGCCGGGCCTGATCAGGGGGTGACCGTGGAGCTGGAGGATTTGCAGGTCCCCGTAAGAGATTGGATGACCCATCAGGGTGCCG
>CAYXKQ010000140.1:0-4863 GCA_964465715.1 uncultured Chloroflexota bacterium | reverse complement strand
CCCTGGCCGACAGGGTGGCGGTCATGTCGGCCCGGCCCGGCCGGATCGTGGATGAGTTCCCGGTGGAACTGGCGTTTCCGCGCCGGGGCGATGAGGCCGCCGCCGCGTTGGCCGGCTACCGCGCCCGCCTGCTGGCGGCACTGGGATCGGGCGCTTCCCCCGACCCCCGTTGAGCCGTCCGCGGGGCTTCCGGCCCTAGGCTTTAGTCAGTGCAGCCCGCAGCCGGGACCCGGACCTGATGCAAGACCAGACTCGGCCCGCAAGTGCCCGTGGACCGGCGGCGCCGGCTTACCGCATTCCCTGGACGATCGTTATCGCCGGGGCGGCGATGGCGTTCGTATTCACCGGCTCCACCCAGTCATTCGGCGTCTTCCTCAAAGTCGTTACCGAGGACCTGGGGGTCGGACGCGAGACGTTCGCCCTGGCGATCGCGGTGCTCCAGCTGGCTACCGGCGTACCGGTAGCCGCCTACCTGGCCGACCGCTACGGGCACTGGAAGGTGATCGTTCCGGCGAGCCTGGTATTCGCGGTCGCGATGCTGCTCACCTCCCAGGCCCAATCGGGATTCCAATTCCTTGCCTACCTTGGATTCCTGGGCGGCATCGCCATCAGCGGGGCCTCGATGACGGTGGTCGTGGGCGCGGTGGGACAGATGGTGCCGGTGCGCCGCCGCAGTTTCGCCCTGGGCATCGTCACCGCCGGATCCTCGGCCGGCATGTTCGTGCTGGTGCCGGCCTGGCAGCAGGTCCTGAACCTGGTCGGCTGGCGGACCAATTTCGCCATTTTCGCGTTGGTGCCGCTGTTCATCGGGTTGATGGCCTTCATTTTTCTGCGCAATGCCGACAAGATGCCCAAGAGCGCGGACGTGGTCGACGAGCCGTTCGTCGAGATGCTCAAGCGGGCCCGCAAGAACCGCGATTACCTGCTTTTGACCGCCGGGTTCTTCGTCTGCGGGTTCCATGTGAGCTTCATTGCCGCGCACCTGCCCGCCTACCTGTCGGATGAGGGGATTTCAGCCACCGGCGCCGCCCTGGCGCTGGCGATGATCGGGCTGTTCAACATCTTCGGTTCGGCAATCTCCGGGCGCCTCGGCGACCGCTACCGGCGCAGCCGCTTGCTGGCCATCATCTATTCCCTGCGCGGGGTGGTGATCTTCGGGCTGCTGGTGTTGCCGCTGACTGAATTCACGGCGATCGCGTTCGGGGCCCTGATGGGTCTCCTCTGGCTGGCGACGGTACCGTTGACTTCCTCAACCGTCGCCCACCTGCTGGGCGCCCGCTACCTGGCGGTGATGTTCGGGACTACATTTTTCTCCCACCAGATCGGGTCGTTTCTCGGTGTCTGGCTCGGCGGGCGCGTCTATGACGCCATCGGGACCTACGACCCGATCTGGATTGCCGGAATCGCACTGGGTTTTGCCGCCGCGCTGGTGCACCTGCCGATCGGCGACCGCCGCGGGGCAATGGCCGCCGCTGCGGCATATTGAAAGACCCGGCGTGGCCGGCGGGGACGCCTGAAGCCGGACCGCCCCCCGATCCGGGCCTGATAACGGCGGGCTGGCGCCTTGGCCTGATCCTCTGGGCGGGCGGAATGAGCGGGGTGGTGGCGATCACCGTCGCCATCTTGCCGCAATTGTTGGACCAGGGAGAGCTGGCGGTCCCGATCTGGCTGGTTGGTCTGGTCAATGTAGCCCAGAGCGGGGCCTACCTTGGGCTGGCGGTCTGGGCGGGCGTGAAACTGGCGCCCCGGGTGGGTCTTGGGGCGCCCTTGATCGCTGCCGCGGTCGGCGGCGGTGGACTGCGCGCGGCGCTGCGTCCCTCGATCGCGGCTGGCGTCATCGGTGGGATCTTGGGGGCATCCGTGCTCCAGGTCGCCTGGCTGCTGGAGCCGGACGGACTGGCGGCGGTAACCGACGATCTGCAGGTGCCGCTGCCGGCGCGGATCCTCTACGGCGGGCTTACCGAGGAGCTGCTGATCCGCTGGGGAATGATGACATTCCTGTTATGGCTGGCGTGGATGGTGCTGCAGCGCCGGCGGGGCCGCCCGCGGGCCGCTGCCGTGTGGGCCGCAATCGTGCTCAGCGCCCTCCCCTTCGGGGCCGGCCATCTGCCCCTGGCGGCGGCCCTGACTGACGGGCTCACCGCCGGCATCGCGGCGTGGGTGGTGGTCGCCAATTCGGTGTTCGGGGTGCTGGCCGGTGTTCTTTACTGGCGCTTTGGCCTCGAATCGGCCATGTTTGCCCACTCCCTGGCGCACGTGCTGGACCACTGGGCCGATATCTTCCTACCCACTTGAGGATTCTGACCGGCCCGGGTCGCCGGCAGACCGGGCGAATCGGCCGGCCCGGTTCACTCCGCCAGGGTTCCCCCGTCAACGACCAGCTCGCTGCCGGTTACGAACGAAGATTCGTCGCTGGCCAGATACAGGGCCGCGAAGGCGATGTCCTCGGGGGTGCCGAGGCGTCCCAGCGGGGTTCGGGCATTGATGTCGCGGCCCCCGAACACCTGCCGCAACAGGTCGGTTTCGATCGGGCCCGGCAGCAGCGAGTTGGCGCGGATTCCCTCGCCCGCGTACTGGATCGCGGTGAGCTTGCTGAAAGTCCGCACCGCCCCCTTGGCGGCCGGGTAGGCGGAAGCGCGGTCAACGCCGATCTTCGCCACGCTCGAAGAGACGTTCACGATCGAGCCGCCGCCGGCCCGGCGCATCGCCGGGATGACGGCCCTGGTGCCCAGGAATACACCCTTGGCGTTGACCGCGAACATCAGGTCCCAGTCGTTTTCGGTGGTCTCTTCCACGCGGCCGCCGCGCCAGATTCCGGCGTTGTTGACAAGGACGTCCAACTTGCCGAAGTCGTTCTCGGCCAACCGCACCGCGGCCTGCCAGTCCGGCGCCGAAGTCACGTCCAGGTGCAGATAGACCGCCGCGCCGCCGCTGCGGTTGATCTCGTCCGCCACCTGCGTTCCGGCCCCATCAAGTACATCGCCGATAACGACCCGGGCGCCTTCGCCCGCAAACAGGCGCGCCTCGGCCGCACCCTGGCCCCTGGCGCCCCCGCTGATGAGCGCGACCTTGCCATCCATTCTTCCCATCAGTGAATCTCCTGCGATTTGCGGCCGGCCTTATTCGGCGGTGGCGCCGCCGTCGATGACCAGCTCGCTGCCGGTGACGAACGAGGATTCGTCACAGGCCAGGTAAAGCGCGCCAAATGCGACATCCTCGGCTTTCCCAACCCGACCCAGCGGGGCGGGGGCAAAGGCATCGATCTCCAGGGCGTCCACGACCTGCCCCAGCAAATCGGTCTCGACCGGGCCAGGATGGATCGAATTGGCTCGGATGCCCTCGGCGGCGTACTGGATCGCGGTGGCCTTGGTGAATACGCGGACCGCCCCCTTCGAGGCGGCGTAGGCCGAGGTGCGCGGGTTGCCGACCATCCCCGAGATCGAGGACACGTTTACGATCGACCCCCCGCCGGCGGCCCGCAGCGCCGGGATGGCGGCCCTGGTGCCGAGGAACACGCCCTTGGAATTTACGTCGTTCACCGCGTCCCAGTGCTCAACGCTGGTCTCTTCCACGCGGCCGCCGCGCCAGATTCCGGCGTTGTTGACTATTACGTCCAGACCGCCATAGCCGGAGACGGCGGCGGCCACCGCTTCCTGCCAGTCGCGCTCGCTGGTAACGTCCAGGTGCACGAAGCGTGCATCCCCGCCCGCCGCAGCGATTTCAGCAGCGACCGCCTCGCCGTCGGAATCGCGCAGGTCGCCGACGACAACCCTGGCCCCCTCGGCCGCAAACAGCCGCGCGGTGGCCGCACCCAGCCCCCGGGCGGCCCCGCTTACAAGGGCTACTTTGCCGTCGAGTCGACCCATTCAATCCCTCCCAACGTTTGGGTGCTCAGCGGCGGCGCCGGACTGACCCGGGCCGGCGGCGCCGGGAACCGCCGCTTGATCCCCGCCCGCCGGCTGCCGCATGAACGCCGGCGGCAAGGACGGACGGGCCATTTCCGGGACCGTTGATGCGGGGAGCTCGTTCAGCGCCGGATTTCGATCGAGCCAAAAAGGGCGCTGCCGGTGACCTGGATTTCGTGTTCGGTGGCGCCGGGCGGATCCTTCTCAAGCACCGAACCGAACGTCGCGGTCACCCCGGCAAGGTCCAGGACCCAACTCTGCGGAACGCGCAATTCGATGCTTCCAAAAATCGCCGATACGTCGATGCGGGCCGGCGCGGAGGAGACCTCGGCCTCGCGCAGGTCGAATTCGCAGCTGCCGAACATGGAGTTGATCTGCAGCGGATCGGGCAGCGGCCCGGCAATCCGTCGCTGGACCGCGCCGAACATCGCCAGGGCATCTTCGCTGTCCCGAGTGCGCCGCTGGAGTCCCTGATAGAGCAGGGCGATGCCTACGGCAATGATCAGCAGCGGCCAGATGAGCCTGCCGTCAAGGGCCTGACCGGCAACGATTGCGACCTGCAGGAGGACGAGCACCGCGATTGCCAGCAGCAGCCAGGGACGCGAACCAGCGCTTGAGCCGGCCACCATTCGCACCGCCAGGTAGACGGCGGCAATCGCCGGAGCCATTTCCCAGACGTCGGGAAACCCGTCAATCCACCCTTCCAGCAGGGCCGCCACACCGAGGGCGATGAGTCCGGCGCCAATCGCCAGCCCGTTGGCCCTCTTATCCATGGCCTGCCCCATCGGCGTTCAGGCTTCGACCTGGCAATTCTCGATCGCCACGTCGTAGACGTAGTCGATGATCGTGCCGGTCACGGTGATCGGATCACCCGGCTGGCGGTCTCTCAGGGGTTCGTAATCCTCCGCGCCCAGCGTGCATATGACGCCGTTGACGTGGTCGCCGCCGACCACCATGA
>CAYXKQ010000139.1:1461-4868 GCA_964465715.1 uncultured Chloroflexota bacterium | reverse complement strand
CGCGGGGGCAGCGTGCTCGAGGACATGAACACGCTCGATGAAGCAGTCGGCGGCTCCACCGAACTGGCAACGGTCCTTATCGAAGCCGAGGCCACCGAGACCCGAACGCTGCTTAACCTGCGCGATTTGACGGAGGCGTTCGCTGACGAATCGCGACGCCCCGCCGCCGCCGCCGGGCCGATCCTGTCCACCTACGAACTGCTTTTGCGTGACTGGACCAGCGACAGCGGAGAACCCGGCGACAAATTCGACCCTGAACTTGCGGGATTGCTCGATCAAGCCTCCGCCGGGGTCGACCTGGATCGCGGCTTGATGCAGGAATTGCTGGACAGGCTGGGGGACCGGGATCCGGCCTTCGACCGGCTCCTGGTGAATGATCTCAACGGTCCGGATTCAATCCTGCTGCAGTTCCCCACGTTCACCGACGAGCCCGCCAAGACCAAGCAGCTGCAGGAAGATATCGAGGCATTGTGGCTGGGTGACGATGGCGCGATTACGGCCACCTCGGGTGAGATCATCTCGATCACGGTCACCAATTCGATCACGGCCCGGCAGACGGAAGCCATAACGACTACGATTGCCGCGGCCCTGACAGTGCTCGCGATCTTCTTCTGGATCACGCTGCGCCAACCCCTGCTGGCGGTCGTTGCGGTGGGCCCGATCGCCATGGTGCTGATCTCGGTCCTGGGTACGATGGCGCTAATCGGCATTCCGTACACCCTGATAACTTCAATCATTGCCGCGTTGTCGATCGGGATCGGCGTGGACTACACCATCCACGTAATCCATCGCTACCGCGAGGAGTTTGCCCGGTTCCGGAATCCCGAAACCGCGGCCATCAGGACCCTGTCGACAATCGGGTCGGCGCTGCTGGGCTCGGGAATGACGACCGCCCTGGGCCTGGGTACGTTGGTTTTTGCCCCCTTGGCGGCCTCGCAGCAATTCGGATTCACCGCGGCAATTACCATCGCCTATTCGCTGATTTTCTCGATCCTGCTGGTGCCACCGATGATGACGGTCTGGGGCGCGTACCAGAACATGAAGCTGCGCTCGATGGTCGAACGCATGTGGGACGATCTAGATATCGCGATCGAGGACACACACCGCCGCTTCGAAGAGGAGGGGCGGGCCTGAGCCAGGGCAGCCAATCCGGTCTCGACGACCCCGCGGGCGGGGCGATCGCTCGGCCCGCCGGTTCGGCCTGCCCATTCTGCTTAGCTAGTCCGGCGTTCACTGCGGCGGCCTGACGGCAGCCGGTTTTAGATCAATCCGGGCCGGCGCCACCGGAATGCGGCGGGGATGGCAACTACGGCCGCTGCGAACGGCGACTTGCGCCAATCGATCCGGGGCTTGGGGTCCGGTTAGCTGGCCAACTCCCTTAAGCCGGCAGTTCGTGTCGGCGGGCCGCGACGTGGTACTTGAGTTTTTTGCTGGGTGACTGCGACGGAAACGGATTGACCTTGAATTTGAAGTCGCGGGGCGAGACCTCGATCTCAAAGTAATGGGCAATCATGAGCAGGTTTACCGCCATCTGCAGCTCCATTACGTTCGATCCCATGCAGCTGTGAGCCCCGAGCCCGTAGGGCGCGTAACCCGGCCCGCGATGTTCGTTCCGGGGAGCCTTGTAGCGGTCGATGTCGAATTTGAACGGTTCCGGAAACAGGTCCTCCATGTAGTGGCTGGCGGTTTGGGCGATGTGAAGTCGGGTCCCGGTCGGCAGCACGAATCCCTCGACGACGCACGGGTTCATGACCGTTCGAACTGACATCGGAACGACCGGGTACATCCGGAGCGTCTCCATGATGTGGCGGTGCGTGACGTCGATCGCCTCGAGGCTGAAGTCTTCGTGGCCGGGGTCCCCGCCGGCAAACAGCGCGTCGGCTTCCTGCCTGATCTGCGCGTAGATTTCGGGATTGCTGGCCATCGTGTAGACCGCGAAATTCAACCCGTCGCCCAGGTAGGCGCTGGCCAGGACCGGGGCCGAGAGGGCGAATTTGAGGTTGGACGCCGGAAGGAACTGCGGGTCGCTGGCGTGCAGGCTGAGCACGTCGTCGGCAATGTCGCGCGGGCAACCGGCCCGCTGGGCGGGCGTGTGAACGCTGAGCACCCTTTCCACGAGCTCGCCCAGGACCTTGGACTTTTTGCGCATAGCCGGGGTCTTGAGCAGGAACTTGGGCAGGGCATTGACGACGTGCGTCCGCAAGGCCTGCTCCTTGAACTTGAGCAGATCCTCGATGATGTCCTGGGAATCCACGCTCAGGTGCATTGGCGAGATCTGGGCGTTGACCAGCCGCCGCATCATGTTCTGGGCCGGGATGATGCTCCCGGTTTCCCAGTTGGCCATTTCCTTGCGGATGTGACCGTAGAGAGCGTCGATCTGGGATTCCAGGCGACCCCGCGAATAAGCCGACGACATCGCTTTGCGGTAGCGGAAGTGATCGGCGCCGTCGAGTGCGGGCAGGATGCCGTGCGCACCGTAGAGCTTCTCGAATGACGACAGGTAGTCCTGGGCGCGCAGGAACCCGCGCCCATATCGATTGGCCCATCGGTTGGTTGCCGGCCCGGCAAGGAAGAACAGGGGTTTTGACAGCGGCGGGCGGAGCTGGAACACCGGCCCGTATTCCTTGGCAATGTCGGCAAATACCGCCGGCAGATTGCCCTGCCGAAGGTTGCGATTGAAAACAATCTTGCGCAGCGGCACGGTCGGAATCGCCTTCGCCAGGGGCGGGCGCTGGAACAGTCCCCCGGTCATGTTCTGGGTGACCGCTTCGGCGATCGAGCGGCCGATCAGGTCCATCTTGCAGATCAACTCGATCCGCTGCTCGTGCTCCTCCTCCAGGGTGTAGATGAAGCGGAGCAGGTCGCAGGTGTTTACCAGGCAGATGATGATGATGTCGCGCGGATCGGGAATCTCGTTGTTGAAGATCGCGTTGCTGATCCGCGTCTTTACATAACCGGCCGACCCCTCCGGGCCGGAACCGTTTGCCGATTCGACCTGCCAAGCGGTCTCGGAAAGGGACCAATAATCGCCGGTGTGGTGGTGCAGGATCCGGAGTTCGACCAGGTGGTTCAGGGTCTGGTCGGTGATTGCCTCGGCGCGGCGGGCGAGCCGTTCGATCCAGTACTGGGCGCTGTGCTGCACCGGCTCGGCGGCAATCAATTCAAGAACCGGATCGAGCGTCGGGTCCCCGGTCGGCGAGTCGTCCAGCAGGATCAGTGACGTCATGTCGGTGTCGATGCGACCGATCATCGACAGCTCGGCCAGAACCGATCCGACGATCGCGCAGTCCAGGTTCCAGCCCGGGACCTGGTAGAAGTGCCCGCTTTCCTCGTTCAGGAGCGTGAGTATCAACTCTTCGGGCAGCGTCAGGGTCTTGGTCGCGACGCCTTCGCTAGTGGCCGCCATG
>CAYXKQ010000139.1:762-1451 GCA_964465715.1 uncultured Chloroflexota bacterium | reverse complement strand
GTGCAGCTTTCCTCGCAGTCTAGAACGCAGGCTCCGTGCCTGCAACCCCAGCGCGCGCGCATTAACTCCCGATCTGGTGCATCCGCGGTCACCGGAGGTTGACTGGTTGCCGGCCGGGCATGCCCGGTATCGACCTGGTTGCGGCCGCTTGGCGTTTCACCGCGCGATCGGATTATTTCGCATGCGGAATCGCCCTTAACGTTCGATTTCCACCGCATTGCCCCGCCGGCAAATTGACCGGCTGCTGCAACCCGTTCACCGGGCTAGGCCGGCTGGGCGATTCCGCTGGGGCAGCCAACGCCGGTCCCGCCGATGCCGCAATAACCATTGGGGTTCTTGGCCAGATACTGCTGGTGATAGTCCTCGGCGTAGTAGAACTCGGGCGCATCCAGGATTTCGGTGGTGATTGCGCCGTATCCGGCGTCGCCCAGAGCCTCCTGATAGCGACCGCGGCTTTCTTCGGCGGCAACTCTCTGGTCGTCGTCAAACACGTAGATTCCGGAGCGGTACTGCGTACCAACGTCATTCCCCTGGCGCATCCCCTGGGTCGGGTCGTGGCCTTCCCAGAACACCTGCAACAGGTCGCTGTAACTGATTTGGGAGGGATCAAATACCACCAGGACCACTTCGTTGTGCCCGGTGTGCGAACTGCACACTTCGCGGTAGCTGGGGTTGGGCGTGAATCCGCC
>CAYXKQ010000139.1:0-752 GCA_964465715.1 uncultured Chloroflexota bacterium | reverse complement strand
CGGGCAGCTGCCAGAACATTCGTTCAGCTCCCCAGAAACAGCCCATTCCAAACAGCGCCCTCTCAAGTCCCTCCGGCATTGGCCCCGAAAGCGGCCGCCCGTGGATGAAGTGTCCCGGCGGGACCGGCACCGGCACGTCGCGTCCGGGCAATGCATCCTCGGGCCTGGGAAGAACCGGTTGTTTGCCAAAGAGCCAGGACATATGTGCGTCTCTCCCCGATAAGGTTCGCTCAGCTTATTTCGGTTTACCGGGGGTAAGCCGGCCCTTTTGGCTCATCATACGTGTCCGGCCCTGCAATCGGATCGCCCGACGTCGCCAAGCGGCCCTTCAATTCGCGTTCGCCGCCAGGGTCGCGGATCCCCGGGGCGCACCGGACGGCCACACCTCCCCCGGCCGGGGGATCGGCGTATGGCGGACTCCGACGGCCGCCCCAACCCATCCATGAGTCAACGAGCAGGTCGTGGCGGTCAGACGGGTCTCAGTTTGGCGAGCGGGCCACGTTGCCCCGCACCGGGATTGATCAGTCCGGCGGCATTCGACCACGCCGAATCTCCTAAATAATGAAAATTGATTTGTCGGCGCTGGCGATCGGTCGCCTATCACCACCGTCCGTGCTGAGCGGAGCCGCTGAAAACGGACCCGTGCCGGATAGGGGAACATTTGCAGGGGAGCCGGGCGCAGCACCCGATGACGCCGGCAAAGGAGTGACGATCGATGCCGAGAAAACACGGCGAACCAGCGGTTGCACCAC
>CAYXKQ010000138.1:3748-4891 GCA_964465715.1 uncultured Chloroflexota bacterium | reverse complement strand
GCCGGTGCCGAAGGTGGCGTGCTGCACCGTCTGGCCGGGTGCGAACTGCGGGTCGGGGTCGGCCGGCGGCGGTGGCTCGAAATCGGGACTCCGGCGGGGGGCGAACAAATCCATGCCGACGCCGTGGCCGTAGCTCTCGGTGGCCCGGTACTCGAGGAGCTCGGCCGGCAGGTCGACCAGGAACCGCGAAGGGTCCTGGGATTGCCGCCCCCAGTACCGGCGCGCCAGCGCCGAGTAGGAAAGATACAGACGATTGCGGGCCCGGGTCATTCCCACGTAGGCCAGGCGGCGTTCCTCATCGACGTCCCGGTCCTGGCTGCGCTGGTGCGGAATCAGTCCGTCCACGAATCCGCAGACGAAGACGCAGTCGTACTCCAGGCCCTTGGCGCGGTGCAGGGTCATGAGCTCGACCCGGTCAATGCCCATCCCGGCGGTGTCGTCGCCACCGGCGATCAAGGCCACGTCCTCAAGGAATTGGCCGAGCGCCTCGGTCGGTTCTAGCCCTGCATAGGCCGACATGCCGTCCAGCAACGAACGCACATTCTCAATCCGGTCCTCACCCCGTTCATCCTCGGTCAGGTACCGCTGGTAGCCGGTCCGCTCGAGCACGGCCATGAGCAGTTCGGGCAGCGATAGGGACGACGCGTCCCGGCGGAGCGATTCGATCACTTCCGCCAGGCGGACGAGCGCGCCGCGTCCGCGGGCGGCCAGGCCATTGGGGGGCAGATCGGGATCCTGATCAGTCAGAAGCGACAGCACCCGGCCGACCGGTAGCCCCAGGTCCTCGCGCAGCGATTCCAGCTGCTCGCGGGTGCCGGGCCCTATCCCGCGTGGTGGCGTATTGAGCACCCGCCGCCACGAGATTAGGTCTTCGTCGCGGTGCAGCAACCGCAGATAGGCTATCAGGTCCTTGATCTCGCGCCGCTGATAAAACTCCGGGGCTCCGCGCACCACATAGGCGATGTTGAACCGCCGCAGCTCGGTCTCCAGTTCGCGCGACTGGGAGTTGACCCGGTAGAGGATGGCGATTTGCTGGGCCGGGATGCCCTGGTTGGTGAGGCGGGCGATTTCGCGGGCGATTTCCTCGGCCTCGTTCTCGGTGTCGGAAGCCTCGATGACCGTGATCTTTTCCCCGGACGGGCG
>CAYXKQ010000138.1:0-3738 GCA_964465715.1 uncultured Chloroflexota bacterium | reverse complement strand
CATGGCGGCGGTTCATGGCGCCGGCCAGTCCGTTGGCGCATTCCAGGATGTTCCCCGACGACCGGTAGTTGCGGGTAAGGCGCACCACCCGGGCACCCGGATAACGGTCCGCAAATCCCAGGATCAGTTCGACGTTGGCGCCGCGCCAGGTGTATATGCACTGGTCGTCATCGCCGACCACCACCAGGTTCGAGTGCGCCCCCGCGAGCATCCCCATGAGAGAGTCCTGGGCCCGGTTGACGTCCTGGTACTCGTCCACCATCAGGTGCAGAAAGCGGCCCTGGAGATGTTCAAGGAGGTCCGGATGCTCGCTGAGCAGACTCACCGGGCGGGCCAGCAGATCGCCGAAATCGAGCGCGTTGGAAGCGTCCAGCTCGCGCTCGTAATCGGCGGCGATTTCGCCGAAGAGGTCCGGATCGAGGCGATAGTCGACGGTCGCTGCGTAGTGCTCGAGCGGATCGGCGAGTTCGTCCTTGGCGCGGGCCATGCTGGCGATGATGTGGCGCTCGATGTTGCGCCCCAGGCCGGCCTTGTCCAGGTCACGCCGGGCCAGGACGTGCTTTAGGACGCTGCGCTGGTCGTCGGCGTCGGCGATGGAGAAGTTCGGATCGATCCCGATCCGCTCCCCGAAGCGGCGCAGCAGGCGGACTCCCAGACGGTGGAAGGTGGAAATCTGGGCCGCGTGCAGGACCGACCCTCCCAGCGCCACCGCTCGCTCGCGCATCTCGGCGGCGGCCTTGTTGGTGAAGGTGACTGCCAGAACCCGCTCCGGGGCGATCCCCAGTCCGCCGACCAGGTAGGCGGCGCGGTGGGTAATGACCCGGGTCTTGCCCGATCCCGCCCCGGCCAGGATCATCATCGGCCCGTCGACATGACGTACCGCCTCGAGCTGCTCGGCGTTCAGCGATTCGTCGTGGTAGCTGGGGTGATCCATGTACCTGGGCGCGTCCAATCCTGCGGGCGACTCGTTTACTCCCCAAAGCAAATGCTAGTTGGGTGGGCGTCGGCCTGCGCCCGGCGGGGTGCCAGAATCTGGCACCGCCGCAGCCGATTTTCAGGTTCCGCCGATGGCCCAGTTGACCAAGTCTCAAGCTCCCGCCTTGATCAGGGCTGCAACTCTGTTCGACGCCCGCCAGATTTCGCGCCTGATCGAGCCGTTCGCACGCGCCGACCAGATGCTGCCCCGTCCGGTCGCCGACATCATCGAAAACCTGCGCGACTACAAGGTCGCATTCGACGGGGACGAACTGGTGGGAGTGGCGGCGCTGCACCTGATGCCGCCGGATACGGCCGAGGTGCGGGCGCTGGCGGTCGCCGAATCCTGGCAGGGCCGGGGGCTCGGCCGCGAGCTGGTTGGGCGCTGCCTTGACGAAGCGCGTTCGCTGGGAATCCGGCAGGCCTTTACGCTGACCCTGCAGCCAGGGTTCTTCGAACGCTTGGGGTTTACTGTTTCCGAACGCGACTCGCTGACCCACAAGGTATGGACGGAGTGCTACAAGTGCCCCAAGTACGACCGGTGTGACGAGATCGCGATGACGGTCGACCTGTAGTCCTGATGCGGCGCGCGATCCTAAGTCCCGACCGCCCGGTCGTGACCCTGCTGCGGCCGCTGGCCCTGCTTTCGGTGGGGGTGCTGGGAGTTCTGGCGCTGGTGACAACGTCGGCGATCGTCTACTGGTTCTTTTACGTGACCGCGGCGCTGGTGGTGCTGACCTGGTTCTGGGTCTCGCGTTCGGTGACCAACCTCCGGATGGCCCGGTCGCTGATCACCAAGGCTGCGTTTGCCGGCGACGACGTGGCCGAGGAATTTCGGCTGACCAACCTGGGGCGCCTGCCGGTGCTCATGGTCGAACTGGAGGACCAGTCCAACTTTCCCGGTTATTCGGCCTCGATAGCCGAGAACCTCGACGCCCGCCAGACCAAGGTCTGGCAGAGCAGCGGCAAAGCGCTGCGGCGCGGGATATTCACGATGGGGCCGATGGTCGTGCGCACCGGCGACCCGTTCGGGATATTTGCGGCCGAGTTCAATTTCCCGCGCGTGACTTCGTTCGTGGTCTATCCACGGATCGCCCTGATGCCCGAGTTGACGGTGCCGGCCGGCCATCAGTTCGGCTCATCGCGCTCGTCCTCGCGCACCCAGCAGATAACTTCCGACGCGGCCGGCATCCGCGATTTCGCGCCCGGCGATCCGATGAAGCGGATCCACTGGCTCTCCACCGCCCGTCGCGGCCAGATAACCGTCAAGGAGTTCGACCTGGAACCGGCCGCCAGCGTCTGGATCGCCCTGGACCTGAATCGGGCTGTCCTGGCCGGGCGCGGCGCCGACACGACCGAGGAGTTGGCGGTGGTCGTGGCCACCGCGGTCGCCTACCAGCAGATACGCGCCGGGCGCGCGGTCGGCCTTACCGCGCGCGGCGACCAGCGGATCGTGCTCGAACCCCAGAAGGGACCGCAACAGCTCTGGCGCATCCTCGAGCACCTGGCGGTACTGCGCGCCCACGGGCGCGAGGCGTTCCCGCTGACCCTGGCCGAACTGGGCCAAGGGATGGCGCCCGGCGTTTCGATCGTGGCGGTGTCCTCCGACGCCGACCCGGAGTGGATCAGCGCCCTGGGACAGTTGACCCGTCGCCGGATCAACTGCACCGCGGTTCACATCGACGCGCACAGCTTCGGCGGACCCGCCGCCCAAGCCGATCTTGTGGGTCTGGCGGCGATGTCGGGAATAGGAATTCGAACACTGCGGTCGGGCCAGGAATTTGCCAGCATCCGACCGGACTTTGAACCCCCGCCCGGAGTCCCGGCCGCGATGGCGATGGGAAGTTAACCGCCCGTGGCGGCCATAACCGGCAACTTCGACCAGTCCGGCCTGCGGCAGCGCGGCATCGACTGGCTGCCGGCCCTGCTGGCGATTGCGGTGGTGCTGGCGCCGGTTTACGCCGTCCACGACGCGCGCTGGGTCGAAAAGACGTTCGTGATGTTCCCGCTGGCGATTCTGGGGCTGGCCATCGGGGCAGCGGTATGCCGGACCCGCGCCCCCGGCCCGGCAGTGCTGGCGGCGGGGATCCTGGCCGGCGTCTCGTTGAGTTTCGTGGTGGCGGCCGAAGTGTTCCCCGGACCCGCCGAGCTCTGGCCCAGCTTCAGCCAGATGAGCGCCGGCACCTGGGAGTGGCTGCAGGCCACCGTCGAAGGCGAGGCACCGGGTCCGCAACCGCTGCTGGGGGCGATCACGACCAGCATCGGGTTCGGGTCAGAACTCTGGCTGCGCCTGCTGGACTGGTTCGAAGCGCTGGTGAACCTGTCTCCTTCGGCCGACAACGAGGTGTTCGTCTTCTGGATGGCCACCAGCGCCTGGGGGATGGGCTACTTTGCCGCCTGGGGAATCCTGCGCCGCCGCTCGGCCGCCCTGGCGGCGCTGCCGGCCGGCATCACGCTGGCGATCAACACGACTTACCTGGGCCCGGTGCGGATGCCTTTCGTCGTGTTCGTGGTTGCGCTTCTCCTGCTGATGGTCCTGGTGAACATGCGCTCGCTGGCCCGGCGCTGGGAGGCGCGGCGGACCGAATACGCCCCCGAGCTGCAGGTGAACATGGCCGCCCTGTCGCTGGTTGCGATCGTGCTGGCGGTCGGGCTATCGGTGGTCCTGCCGCGGGCGACCTCCAACCCGCTGGCGACGGCATTCTGGAACTACCTGGGCGAGGGATGGAGCGATGTCGAGGCCGCCACGACCCGGCTTTTCTC
>CAYXKQ010000137.1:0-4899 GCA_964465715.1 uncultured Chloroflexota bacterium | reverse complement strand
GGCACGCTCAGCTCCATGGCCGAATTCATGATGCCCACCAGCGCCGGGACAAATTCGTCGCGGATGCCCGGGTCAATCTCAATCAGCAATTCGTCGTGGATCTGCAGGGTGATCTCGGCGGGCAGATTTAACTTGCGAATGTGGCAGTCCAGATCGATCATGGCCAGCTTCATGATTTCGGATGTCGTGCCCTGTATCGGCATGTTGATGGCCTCGCGCTCGGCCGCCAGGCGGCGATTGCCGGAAGCGCGCAGTTCGTGGTGGCGACGCATCCGGCCGCCCAGGGTTCGCGTGAATCCATCGCGGTGCGCCCGCTCGCGGGTGCCTTGCATGTAGGCCTCGACGCCGGGGTAGCGTCGGAAATAGGACTTGATCAGGGCGGCCGAACCCTCAAAGTCCAGGTCGCTGCGCCAAGCCAGCCCGTGCGCGGTGATCCCGTAGACGATCCCGAAGTTCACCGTCTTGGCCTGTTCGCGCATCCGCTCGCTCACGTCCTTGAGCCCGACTCCGAAGAGCTGGGCGGCGGTGGCGGTGTGAATGTCCAGATCGTTCCGGAAAGCGGCAATCAGGTTCTCATCACCCGAGATGTGGGCCAGGACGCGGAGCTCGATCTGTGAGTAGTCGGCCGATACCAGCACCCGCCCTGGGGCAGCTGTGAAGGCGCGGCGGATTTCGCGCCCGCGCCGCGAGCGGACCGGGGTCGCCTGCAGGTTGGGATTGCGGGTGGCCACGCGCCCGGTTACCGAGCCGGTTTGCGAATAGCGGGGATGGATCCGTCCGTCGGCGCTGACCAATTTCGGCAATGGCCGCAGATAACTGCGCAGCAGGGTCGCCAGTTCGCGGTACTCCTTGATCAGGTTGATGATCGGGTGAGGCGGATCCTGTTCGCCCAGTCGCTCAAGCGCCCGCCGGGCGGTCGAGCGGGCGCCGCTGGCGGTTTTCTCCAGCACCGGCAGCCCCAGCTTGTCGTAGAGCACAGTGGCAAGCGCCCGGGTGGAATTTAGATTGAATTTCTCGCCGGCTTCCTCGTGCACGGCGGCCACCAGTTCGTCGCTTTCTTTTCCGATTTGCTTCGCCAGCCCCGCCAGCACTGCCGGATCCATCGCTACACCGTGGTCCTCCATCCGCGCAAGTACCGGCACCAGCGGCAATTCAATGCGCCGGTAGGCGTCCTCAAGTTCCTGCCCGCGCAACTGCGGCCATACTCGTTCGCCAATCCGTTCGACCGCCTGGGCAGCGCGTACCGGCCCGCCCGCGTCGATATCACCGGTCTCGGCGATACCGTCGTTGTCGGGCACCGACTGGGAGCTGATCTGATCGAGGTTGCGCGCAACCAGCTGCCGCAAACCGTTGAAGTTCTCGCCGCCGGAGGCCAGGTGGGCGCCTATGTCGGCGTCGAGCTCCACGCCGGCCAGTTCGACGCCGGCCGCGGCCAGCGCGCGGCAAAGCTCCTTGCCGGCGTAAGCGCTTTTCGGCAGGTCCGGATCGGCGAGCCAGGCACCCAGCTCCCCCATGAGTTCCAGCGGCTCAGGAACCCACCAGGACTGGCCGCGACTGCTTACCGCCAGGCCGCGCAGCTCCAGTTCGGCCGGGCCGCCGCAAATCAACCCGAATAACGAGGGGGTTTCCCCGGCGGATAGTTCGGAGACCATAGAAAGCGCCAGATCCGGGGTGTCCACGGTCCGCCAGTCGGGTTCCGACCGACCCGGCCCGAAGAGTGACATCTGCCCGTCGGTGTGCAGTTCGAGATCGAACGGCAGGCGCTCACGGATGCTCTGAAACCCCAGTTCGTCCAGCAGGCCCCGCACCCGGACCGGGTCGGCGTTGGCCCAGATCCGGGCCGAATCGGGGTCGAATTTGACCGGCGCGTCGGTGCTAATGGTGGCCAGGCGCTTGCCCAGGCGGGCCAGCTCCTGGTTCTCAGGCTTGCTCAGGGCATTGCGCGCCCTGGTCGGCAGCTCGTCGATCGCCGCCAGCACCCCGTCCAGGTCCCGGTACTCCTTGATCAGCGATATGGCCGTCTTCTCGCCGATCCCGGGCACCCCGCTGATGTTGTCCGACGAATCGCCCTGCAGGGCCTTGATGTCGATCAGGTACCGCGGTTCGACCCCCCAGCGCTTGATGAACGCCGCCCGGTCGTAGACCATGTTGGGCAGTTGCCGCGGACGCGGGTAGAAGACGTTGATCCGTGACGTGATCAGCTGGAACAGGTCGCGGTCGCCGGAGAAGATGCGGACGTGGAATTCACTGCGGGCGGCTTCCTGGGCGATCGTTCCCAGGATGTCGTCGGCCTCGAATCCGGACAGCGCGTAGTCTGGCATTCCCAATGCCTCGACCAGTTCGCGGGCGCGTCCGAACTGCGGGCGCAGATCGTCGGGCGGCTCCTCGCGGTTGGCCTTGTACTGCACATCGATTTCTTCCCGGAACGTGGGGCCGGGAGAGTCGAACGCGATGGCTACGTGGGTCGGATCGTACTCTTCGACCACCCGCAGCAGCTGCGACAGGAACCCGTAGACGGCATTGGTCGGCTCCCGCTCCCCGCCCGGGCCCACCGCCGCGAACCGGTTCGGGATGGAGTGGTAAGCGCGGAACAGCAGCGACATCGCGTCCACAAGCAGCAGCTTGGGCAGTCGGCGGGCCGCCAATTAAAGTCCCCGGCCGGGACGCGTCATCTCCGCCGCGCCAGGGTCATGGACCAGGGCCGGATCCAGCCGTCGGCCGGATGGCGGGTTTTCGGATTGGAATCGTTGGCCACCAGTTCCAATCCCCGAGCGTAGTGATTATTCCCGGCACCAGCACCGTCCGCACCAGGAACGTGTCAATTAGTATGCCCAGCGAAACGATGAAGCCCAGCTGCACGATCGCCACCAGCGGGAAAGTGGTGAGGATGGCGAAGGTGCCGGCCAGGATGACTCCGGCCGAGGTGATAACCCCGCCGGTGCTGGCCACCGCCGTCCGGCATGCGCTGGCCGAATCCTTGTCGGCGCACTCCTCGCGAACTCGCGTGATTAGCAAGATGTTGTAGTCGGCCCCCAGGGCGGTCAGGAAGATGAACGCCCAGAGCAGGTTCTGGTACCCCAGCCCATCGTGCCCGAGCCCGAATTCAAATACCAGGATTGCCAAACCGATCGCCGAAAGCAGCGAGATGAAAACGCTCGCCGTCAGGTAAACGGCCGCCACCAGGCTGCGCAGCACCAGCAGCAGGATGATGAAGACCAGCAGGTATCCGATCGGGACCACCAGCAGCGTGTCACGGTTGACCGCGTCGCGCGAATCGTAATTGACGGCGGTCTGGCCCCCGACCAGCGGTTCCAGGCCGGCCAGCGACGTCCCCTGGGTCAGGTCCTGGACCGCCTGTCGGATCCCTGGCACCAGGTCGATTGCGGCCACCGACACCGGGTTCAGGGCCAGGGTGAGCTCCAGGCGGGCGGTGGTCTGGTCGGGAGAGATGAAGCGCTGTCCGGCGGCCAGCGCACCGAGAGTCGCTCCGGTCCCGGGATCGATCCCGAATCCAGAGAAGATCTCACCCAGCTCGCCGGCCGGCGGGACCATTGAATCGGCCGCTGCCGCGCTGAAAAGGTTGACGAACCCCGGCGGAAGCGATTCGAAGAGTTCTTCCAAATCGTCGGCCGAGAGCTGGGGCGCGCCGGCGAAAGGCCGCGTCGGCCCGACCACCATCGAAATCTCGGGGCGCGCCTCCAGCTCCGTCGCGATCCTGGCCAGCGCCGGCAGGTGATCGTACATCGATCCCTGCTCGAGTTCGAAATAGACCCGGAGCGGGTAGCTGGCGCCCTCCTGTCCGGAGCGGGCCAGGATTTCAAGGCCGGTCTTCGAATCGGTCCCGTCGGGCAGCCCGGCGATGTTGTCAAAGTTCTGTTTGAACTGGGTGTTTCCCAGCGCGAACACGACCAGGACGACCAGGGCCGCCAGCAGCGAGAAGACCGGACGGGCGGTGACCAGGTCGGCGATGCGCTGCCAGAGGCGCGAGCGCCGGTTGGCCTTGTCGGCGGCCACCGGCCAGAAGATCGAATTGCCGGCCAGGGCCACCAGCGCCGGGATCAGGGTCAGGCCGGCCAGAACGGTCAGGGCGATCGCCAGACCCAGGATCGGACCCATCCCGCGGAAAGTGCCAAACGATGCCAGCAAGAGGACTCCCAGGACCGCCACCGTGGTGCCGCCGCTGGCGGAAATAGCCGGGGCTAGTCGTGTGACCGCCACCCGCATCGCGTCCCAGCGCGAATCGTGGCGGCGCAATTCTTCCCGGTACCGCGCGACCACGAAAACGGTGTAGTCGGTGCCGGCCCCGAAGACCAGTACGGACATAAGGGCGGTTATCTGGCTGTTGAGCAGCAGTCCGAAGGTATCGGCGACTAGCGCGGCCAGGAACTGGGCCATGAACAGGCTCCAGCCGACCCCGATCAGGGCCAGGATCGGCATAACCGGCGAGCGGTATACCGCCAGCAGGATCGCCAGCACCAGGATGACCGTGAACAGGGTTACCCGGAAGTCGAATTGCGAAAAGGTCTCGGCAAGGTCGGCAAAAATTGCCGCCGCACCGGTGAACGAGAGCACGACCTCGTCGTCGGTCGGCTGCGTCGCAAGATATTCCCGTAGCCAGTCGGCGACCTCGGCGATCGGTTCGATTCCGGCCACCAATTCGAAGATCAGCACCGTTGAAATCGAGCGAACCACGCCGTCCGAATCGACCAAGTCGGTGGGCGGCAGAATCTCGCGCACGAGCTCGGGCACGTCGTCCTGGCGCAGGTCCTCCTGGAATTGCTGGACCAGCTGGCGGTCGGACGCAGTGACCCCGGTGGGACGGTGCAGGAGAACTATCCCCGGGATTCCGGCGGCCGGAAATTTCTCCTCCGCCAGCAGCAGGGCGCTGCGCGCCGGCGA
>CAYXKQ010000136.1:0-4957 GCA_964465715.1 uncultured Chloroflexota bacterium | reverse complement strand
GATGCACGAGGCGATCACTATGCACCTTGAGGCGCTAAGTGCTCAGGGGGAACCGGTGCCGGAACCAAGGACCGTGAGCGCCCAGGTCGAAGTCGCTTAGTCGGATTTTTTGCCGCGCTCACAATCCGCCTTTTTCGGCACTATGGATAAACGCCGCGCAGACGGGCTGCATCGGCCACTCGCCCCACCGCCACCGCCCAGGCCGCATCGCGCAGGCTGCAATCCTCATCCTCGGCCAGCGATCTGACCTGGCGGTAGGCCTGCCGCAGGTGGCGGTCCAATTCCGTAACGATCCGCTCCCGGTCCCAGAAGAACTGCTGCAGCCCCTGCACCCACTCGAAATAAGACACCGTGACTCCGCCGGAGTTGGCCAGGATGTCGGGCAAAACCGTAATGCCACGCTCGCGAAGTATCCGATCGCCTTCAAAATCCACCGGACCGTTGGCGCCTTCAACCACCAATCGGGCGCGGACCGCTTCGCTGTTGCCGGCATTGATCTGGCCTTCCAGGGCGGCCGGCAACAGCAGATCCACATCAAGGGCCAAAAGCTCGGCGTTGCTGATCAGATCCGCCCCATCGAGCCCCGGAACCATACCGGCTTCGGCCATGTGCCGTTCCAGGGCCGGGACTTCTATTCCCCGGGGGTCGAAGATGCCGCCATGGACGTCGCTGATTGCCACCACCCTGAAACCGGCGGCCGCAAACTGCCGGGCCGCTCCGAACCCGACGTTGCCGGCGCCCTGGATGGCCACGGTCATGCCGTCCCCGCACTTTCCGTCCTTGGCCAGGTGCTCGCGTGTGCAGTGCAGTATCCCCAGCGGAGTCGCCCCGGCCCTGCCCACCGATCCGCCCACCTCGACCGGTTTGCCGGTAACCACCGCCGGGACCGAGTAACCGCGGTGCATGGAGATCGTGTCCATGATCCAGGCCATCACCTGGGCATCAGTGCCCACGTCCGGGGCCGGAATGTCCATTTCAGGGCCGACCAGCGGGATGATCTCGGTTGCGTAGCGGCGGGTCAGGTTCTCGAGCTCAACTCTCGATAGCAGGGCCGGATCCACCGCCACGCCGCCCTTGGCGCCGCCGAAAGGCAGGTCCACCAAGGCGCACTTCCAGGTCATGAGCATGGCCAGCGCCCGCACTTCGTCGGCGTCGGTCTCCGGGTGGTAGCGCAAACCGCCCTTGGCTGGGCCCCGGAAGATGTTGTGGTGGACCCGATAGCCGCGGAACACCGCTACGGTCCCGTCGTCCATCTCGACCGGAAAATTGACGGTCAGCTCGCGCTTGATCGCCCGCAGCCTGCGCCGCAGGTTTTCGTCCAAGCCGATGCGGTCGGCAGCCGCGTCGAACTGCGCCAGCGCAGATTCAAGTGGACCCATCTTCCACCTCCACCTAACGTCGTTGTTAGCAGGTCATACGAGAATAAATTTCTATGGGTTTATCTGCGGCCTCCGCCAGCTTCGCAAGGACCTGATCCAGGGTGTGTGGAATAGTCGGCTATTGCGGCCCGCAGGCGGCTGCACCGGTGGTGATTGATGGGCTCCGGCGACTCGAATACCGCGGCTACGATTCGGCCGGGGTGGCGTTTCCCAACGGATCTGACCTGCAGGTGATTAGGCGGGTCGGCAAGCTGGCGAACCTGGTGGCGGCGGTTCACGAGCAGCCGATCGCGGCCAACTCCGGAATCGGACACACCCGCTGGGCCACCCACGGGCGGCCCAACATTCCCAACGCCCATCCGCAAACCGACGCCAGCGGCCGGGTGGCGGTCGTCCACAACGGCATCATCGACAACTTCCGACCGCTGCAGGCCGAACTGGTCGAAGAGGGGGTGGCCTTCGCATCCGAGACCGACACCGAGGTCATCGTCCACCTGATTGCCCGCGAATTGGAACGCGGGATCGATTTCGCAAGGGCGGTCCAGTTCACCACCACCCGCCTGTCGGGGAGCTTTGCGTTCATCGCGCTCTGGGCCGGCGAGCCGGGCGTGATCATGGCCGCACGCCAGTACAGCCCGCTGGCGATCGGGGTCGGCGAGGACGAGAACCTCATCGCCTCCGACGTTCCGGCGCTGATCCCCCACACCCGCCGGATCATGCATCTTGAGAACGGCGATGTGGCGAGGATCAGTCGGACCTCCATCGATGTCTGGGGGCCCGAGGGACCGGTCCGGCGCGGAATCTCCCACGCCCCCTGGACCCCGGCCCTGGCCGAGCGCGGCACCTACCGACACTTCATGCAGAAGGAAATCTTCGAGCAGCCCCGGGCCCTGGCGGACACTATCCAGGGCCGGATTCTGGCCGGCCGGCCCCGCGTCGAGCTCGGCGGCCTGGCCGACCTTTCGGTGGCCCCGGCCAAGATCGAGCGGGTGCTGCTGCTGGCCTGCGGTACCTCGCTGCACGCCGCCCTGGTGGGCCGGCATTACCTGGAGAACATCGCCGGGTTACCGGCCGAGATTGAAAACGCGGCTGAATTCCAGCATCGACCGGTCCCGCCCGGCCCCCGCACCCTGGTGGTGGCGGTTTCCCAGTCCGGCGAGACGTTTGACACCCTGCAGGCGGTCGCCGCGATCGAGTCCGAAGCCGCCCTGCTGGCGCTGACCAACGTGCCCGGATCATCGCTTGCCCGCGCCGCCCAGGCCACGATCAGCACCCGCGCCGGACCGGAGATCGGGGTCGCGTCGACCAAGACGTACATGGCCTCGATGGCGCTGCTCTACCTGCTGGCGGTCTCGCTTGGGCAGGCCCGCGGCCACCTCGCCGAGGAAGAAGCCGCCCGGCTTCTCCAGGACATCGCCGAGCTCCCCAAGCAACTGGACCGGCTGCTGGAGCTGGACCACCAGGCCGAGCAGCTCGCCCACCCGCTTGAGCGGGCCGAGCACGTCTTCTTCATTGGTCGCGGCACCATGCACGCCACCGCCCTGGAGGGGGCCTTGAAACTCAAGGAGCTCAGCTACATCCACGCCGAGGGCTACCCCGCCGGCGAACTCAAGCACGGCCCGATAGCCCTGATCACCCATCGCGTGCCGACCGTGGTCCTGGCTCCCGCCAACGACATGCGGTCCAAGATGATTTCCAATCTCGAGGAGGTCAAGAGCCGCGACGGCCCGGTCCTGGCTCTGGGCTCGGTAGGCGATCGCGAACTGGCCCGCCGAGCCGATTGGATGTTCGAGTTGCCCGAATTGCCCAGGCTGCTCAATCCGATCGGCTACATCCTGCCGCTCCAGCTGCTGGCATATCACATCGCCGTCCGCCGCGGCTGCGACGTCGACCAGCCCCGCAACCTGGCCAAGACCGTAACGGTTGAGTAAAACGACTACCGGCCGCCGCCTGCCCGGGAGCGCCCGCGGCCTGTTCCCGGGCGCGGTGCTGCTGCTCATCTGCTTCCTGCTGGCGGCCTGCGGCGACCCGTCGACTCCCCCGGCCCCAGGTGCCGGCACGGCCGTTTCGACGCCCGCTCCGCAGGCCCAGACCGGCGGCGCGGCCGATCAGCCCCAGGTTCGGCCAACCCTCCCGGCAGTCACGCCCGCCACGACCACAGGTCCCGGTAACCAGGGCCCAACCCCCGGCCCGGTGGAACCTCCGCCCGATCCGGAGGCCGCCCCGCCTGACCCAGGCGGACCCGCTCCCGGGCCCGAAGCCGCCGATCCCCCGGAGCCGGAGAGCGCGGGCCGCCCGCAGGTGCAGGCCCCGGAATCCCCGCCGGAATCATGCAGCACCGACGTGCCGACGCCGTGCGAGTTTGCAGCCCGGAAGGTGGAAGTTCACAGCGCCGGCGGACGGGTTGCCGAACTGAGCGTGGAAATCGCCGATTCCCCCGAACTGCGGTCGCGGGGCCTGATGTTCCGCAGCACGCTGGCCGAGAACGCGGGCATGCTGTTCGAGTACGACGGCGATACGAGCGGCGGATTCTGGATGCGCAACACGTACATCGGGCTCGACATCGCGTTCCTGGACGCCGACGGGGTAGTCCTGGCAGTCCTGCCGGGTGAACCCGAGAGCCTCGAGACCGTCAGCCCAGGTCAACCCTTCCGGTATGTGCTTGAAGTAAACCGCGGCTGGTTCATGCGCATGGGGTTTGGCCCCGGCGACCGCGTGACCGTCGGGGGCGTTCCGGCTCCGGTAGCGCCGCTGCCGACCCCGGTGCCGACGGCCATCCCGATCGCGGCCGGGGCCGCCGCGCTGCTCAATGAACTAAACGTCCTACCCGAACACGATTCAGGCTACGACCGCGGTGACTGGCCGCATTGGAGCGATCTTGACCGCGACGGCTGCGACACGCGCTGCGAGGTCCTGGCGGCCGAACAACTTCCCGACGGCAGCTGGTATTCGGTGTTCGACGGGCGGTCCACCACGGTGGCGCGGGATTTTGACATTGACCACCTGGTGCCGCTGGCCGAAGCGCACGAGTCGGGCGGCTGGGAGTGGGACCGGTCGACCCGTCAGCTTTTTGCCAACGATGAGACCTATGCCCACTCGCTCATCGCGGTCTCGGCCTCATCCAACCGCTCGAAGGGCAAAAAGGATCCGGCCGAGTGGCTGCCCCCCGATTCGGACAGCCACTGCTTCTACGCCGACGCCTGGGTCCGGATCAAGCACCGCTGGTCCCTGAGCGTGGACGTGAACGAGCTGATCGCCCTGGGGCGCATTCTGACCGATTGCCCGACCGCGGGCACCATTCCGGCGGCCCCGGCTGTCCCCGCGCCGCCAGCGGCCCCGACCCAGCCGCCAGCGGCCCCGACCCAGCCGCCCGAGACCGAGCCGGATCACGACGTCGAAGGAGGAGAGTCACTCGCCATCGCCAGCTGTGACGCCGCGGGCGAACTGGTGGAGATAGTCGGGCCGGCCGGCTTCGAACTGGCCGGCTGGACTATCTCCGACGAAGGGAGCCGCAATGTACATTCATTCGCGACCGGCACCGCGGTACCCGAATCCGGTGTTCTGGTGATCGCGTCCGG
>CAYXKQ010000135.1:0-4985 GCA_964465715.1 uncultured Chloroflexota bacterium | reverse complement strand
GAACTGGCCGCCGGATTTGCGGATCGCCCCGGCGCGTCGGCCGGAGTTATCGTGGAACGCCGCCAGGTGATCGTTGAATCACTGGGGAGCGCGGCAATGGATCCCGAGGGTGGCGACCACGATCTGATCATCTTTTACGAGGCCGATCAGAGTTTTATCGACCTGCTGGCCCCGGGGTCGGAGGTCTTTTGGGTTGGCGGGGCACCCAAGGTCTGACCGGCCGGGCAGGCGCCGCCAACCGGGCCGCAATAGAACATGGGCGACGGCGCTTCCGCCGCCGCCCATGCAAGACCCCTAGGTGGCTAGCGCCCTAGGCGGCGCTGGTTTCGTCGTCGAACCCGCATGCACGGTGTGATCCGTCGCAAAACGGCTTGTTTTCCGACGCCCCGCAGCGGCAGAGGGCAATCGAGTCCTTTTCCACCGGAAACGAATTGCCCTGGGCGTCGAGCAGCTCGATTGAACCGGCGCCCTGCACCAGTAGCGGCCCGCGCCGCGAAACGGTAACTTTCACGTCAGCCATTTGCGTTCCTTTGCAGATGATGGTCGGGCGAACTCGATCCGGGCAGGGTTTAGAGGTGGAGCACGACCATCTTGGTTTCGGTCATCTCCTCGACCGCGTAGCGCGGCCCTTCCTTGCCGTGGCCGGAATCCTTGACTCCACCGTAAGGCATCAGGTCCGTGCGCCATTGCGTGCCGAAGTTGATGTGCAGGTTGCCGGAATCAACTTCGCGCGCAAATCGCATTGCGTGCCCGATGTTTTCGGTGAAGATGGCCGCCGAAAGACCGTAGCGGGTACGGTTGGACAGTTCGATGGCCTCGTCGATGGTGTCGACCGGAGTAACGCCGGCCGCCGGCCCGAACAGTTCGTCGCACGAGAACTGCTGGGCGGGGTCGATATCGGCCAGCAGAGTGGGTTCGACGAACGCGCCTTCGCGTCCGCCGCCGGTAACCAGGCGTCCGCCGTCGCTGACCGCCTGGTGAATCCACTGCTCGACCCGGACCGCATCGCTCTCGCGGACCAGCGGTCCCATGGCGGTGCTCTCCGAACGGGGGTCGCCGTACTCGATCTTGCTCACCGCATCGCCGAAGGAATCGACGAAGTCTGAGTAAATCGAACGGTCGGCGTAGATCCGCTGGGTGGAAATACAAACCTGGCCGGCGTTGGAGTATCCGGTGGTGAGCAGCGCCGCGTTGACCTTTTCAAGGTCTGCGTCGGGCATGATGATCACCGGCGAGTTGGAGCCAAGCTCCATGGTCACGCGCTTGATGCCGGCGGCGTTGGATATCGCCTCGCCGACGTCGCGCGAACCGGTAAATGAGATCTTGCGAACCCGCGGGTCAGAGACCAGGGCGTTGCCGACCACGCTCCCGCCACCGGTGATGGTCTGGACGGCCTCGGCCGGTACGCCGGCCTCGAGCAGGATCTCGCAGAGCCGCAGCGCCACGACCGGCGTGTCGGAAGCCGGTTTGTTGATTACCGCGTTGCCCGCCGCCAGGGCCGGTCCGACTTTGTGGCAGACCAGGTGCAGCGGGAAGTTGAACGGCGTGATTGCGGCCACGACGCCGCAGGGAACGCGGATCGTGAAGCCGAACTTGTCGCGCACGCCCGGTCCGCCTTCCAGCGGGATCACCTCGGAACCGAGCCGTTTGGCTTCCTCGGCCGACAGGTAAATGATCTCGGCCGCGCGGGCGGCTTCCACGCGCGCTTCATTGATGATCTTGCCCATCTCGTGGGTAATGGTCTGGGCCAGGTCCTCGGAACGCTCGACCATCAGGTCGGCCGCGCGGTGCAGCAGCTCGTACCGCTCGAACCCGGTCATCGCCGCCATCTTCTGGGCACCGATTTCGGCGGTCTGGATGGCGCGATCAACGTCCTCGACTGTTGCCGCCGGGACCATTTGATAGACAGAGCCGTCCCAGGGTGAAAGCACCTCGAATTGGTCCGAACCCTCGGTCCATTCGGCACCGACATGCATCTTCATCACGTTCGGATTCCTCCTAGTTTGGGAATTCCCAGAATCGCATCAACTGCCCGGGAGCCGGTCCGCGGTTGCGGTCGCGGCTACCGCCGTTGGCGCTGGTCGTACTGCCAAAGCTTAGGCTGACAGAACTTTGCGCGGCGCCATCTCTTTGCCAATATTGGCCATGCGGCTGAGAGTTTCGCTGATCATCGCCGGCGGTCTGGCGCTGCTGCTGCTGATTCCGGTCGCAGCAATCGTCGGCCTTGGCGTCTACGGCGCCGCCCAAGGCGGCCAGGCGCGCGGCGTGACCGAGACCGGGGCTACGATTACCATCCTGCCGGCGAGCGGCCAGCCCGGGACTCAGGTCACGGTCAGCGGCGAGGGCTGGCAGGCCCGGGAACCGATTGCCCTGCTGCTGGTTGTCGAAAAACCCGATCAACCGCCGCTGAATCTGACTCTGGGGTCGGTCCAGGCATCACGCAGCGGCGAATTCGACATCTCGCTGGTGATTCCGCCGCTCGCGTTCGACGGGGCCGACGCGCTGGCGGAGATTCACGCCAACGGTGACGCCGAAGATCTGGAGCAGGCGTCCGGGCTGGCAACCGCCGAATTTGATGTTGAGCCCTATCCGACTCGGATCGCGGTTCGCGTGTCCGACGGTACCGGGACCGAGATCAACGGCGCCCGCATTTCGGTCAACGACCGGTTCGGCCGGACCGCCACCACGGTCGCCACCGACGGGAGGGGCGTGGCCACGATCGTAGGGCTCTCGCCCGGTGAGCGCGACCTAACGGTTCGTGCGCTCGGCTATTTCCCTACCAAGGTTTCGATGACCATCCCCGAAAGTTCGCCCGATGAGGCGGCGCCGATCGACGTTCGGCTTACCGCATCGTCGGGTCAGCGCCTGGTGTTGCCCCATCCGGATAGTCCGGGCGGCGGCCTGCTAACGTACGTCGAATTTGATCCCATCGCCGGAATCGCGGCGCCGTTCACGCCCACCACCACTCTTCCGGATGGATGGATCACCGATGTGCCCAATCCGGGGTTCCGGATGTTCTTCCAGCTCCCGACCCGGGTGCCGCGGCCGAGCGAGCTGGACGTCGTGCTCACGGTCGCCAACCGGATCAAGGGATTCCAGAACACGCAGCCGGCGCGGGTAGTTTACGTGGGGCGCAACGACCGGGCCGGCCTGGTGTTCGCCACCGACGATTCCTACTGGCGCACGCAATCGCTGTATCTGATCGATCGCGATGACGGCTCCCTGATTCGCAGGGTCCCATTCGGCCCCGAGGAGCTCGTCCCGATCCTTTCGCCGGATGGATCGCGGGTTTACGTCATTGACTGGTTCATGCGCGAGATCGACGTTATTGACGCCCGCACCGGCTGGCGGTTGGACCAGCTGACCGGATTGCCCCGCTTCACCCGCGCGGCAATCCTGCATCCAGCCGGCCAGAAGATGTACCTGGTTTCGGCGCTGGATAACGAACTGCGCGTCTACGACCTTTTGACCGGGGTGGTCACGCGGACCTTCGTTAAGTTGGATGGGGTAACGACTCTCTGGCTTGATCCGGAGGGGCGTCATCTTTATGGGGCAAGTTATTTCTCACCGGTGGTGACCAGGGTGGACATGCAGAATCCCGGGATCGTCGAGCTGGCCCCGCTCCCGGAACCGGTGGAGTGGATATGGTCGGCTCCCGGTTCCGAACTGCTCCTGCTCGGCAGCCGCGGCGGGCAATCGGTGCAGGTGCTGCGGATCGAGAGCCTGGAATTCGTGGCGCGCGAAATCCTGCCGGCGGCCAGTTCTCCTGATCCATCCTCTTTCGGGGCGCGCCACCTGACCCCGGCCTGATGCCAACGGTTGGTGTGAGAACCGGATAGGAGCCGAGGGCCCGAACGTTGCGCACCCGAACCGCCGTGATCCTGGCCGGGGTCCTGGCCCTGCTGGTGGTCCTGCCGGTGGTCGCGATAGTCGGACTGGGAATAGCCGGGGGAGCCCAGGGCGGCAGCATCAGCGCGGTGTCGGCATCCGGGCAGGGGCTGAGGCTGATCCCTGCCGGTGGACCGCCCGGAACGGAAATCACCGTGTTCGGTCGTGGCTGGAATCCGCGGCAGCGTGTCCGGCTGAGCCTGGAGCTGGCCACCGGGCAACCGGATCCGCAGGCGGGCCCGGCGATCGGCCTGGGGGAGATCGTCACTTCGCGGTCGGGCGAATTCGAGGCCGTCGTGGCCCTGCCCGCGGTGGCGGTGCAGCCCGAGCAGGAACGGGCGTTCATCGGAGCCGGGTATGCTGACGGCGGCGGTCGAGTCGTGGCCGGGTTCCTGATCGAGCCGCCGGCCAATCGACTCGATGTGGCCATCTCCGCCGGCGACCGGACCGGGGCGGGCGCCGAAGTCCAGGTCAGCGACGGGTTTGGCCGCGAACTGGCCCGCGGCCGGACCGACGGGAACGGCGTGATCAGCTTCACCGGATTGCCGCCAGGGCCCGTGGAGGTCAGGGCGCTGGCGCTGGACCACCAGCCATTGAGCGCATCGGCCCGGCTGGGGCAGGAGGGGCTGGTGACGGTGCGCATGCAGCTGGGCGATCCGGATCCGCTGCGCCTGTTGATACCCGACCCGGACAATGCGCGAAGATTCGTGCTCGCATCGATCGAAATCGACCGTCGGTCCGGCCTGGTGGCCGATCGCCAGTTGGTCGCCGATCCCGACGATCGGCGGCGGTGGCCGGTCGGATATGTCTACCAGCTCCCGCACGCCGGCTTCGATCAGCCCGCTCTGGTCGCAATCAACGCCGCCTCGCACCAGATCTCAAACTACTTCTACTTCAGCTCGGGGTTCGTTCTATATCTGGGCAGCGACGGTTCGCACGAGTACATCTACGCTCAAGACAACGCCTTTCAGCGGAGACGCGTGTTGTTCGTCTACGACCCGGACACAGATCAACTGGTCCACGAGATAGAACTGGACGGCCGCGACCTGGCTCCGCTCATGGACCCCAGCGGAACCCACGTATTCGTGCTGAATTGG
>CAYXKQ010000134.1:0-4987 GCA_964465715.1 uncultured Chloroflexota bacterium | reverse complement strand
GTGCACGCTGCCGTCGGTGTAGACGTGCACCAGCGCCCCGGCCTGGTTCAGGTGGACAACGTTGAACGAGATTCCAAACTTGGCCGGCATCAGCGCGATTCCTTTTTTCAGGATCCGGCTGCGGCGGTTGAACTCGGCCACCGCGCGCCTGCGCCCCGCATAGTCGGCGGACCGGCCAAGGCGCCTCACCATGTCGGCGATGATGTTGTCCTCGAGCACCTGCCCGAAGTGCGTTACGTTGCGCTCGCCCGGGTCGTAGAAGTTGACCCGGCGCACCGCATCCGGATCCAGCCCGCGGTCGCGGGCGATGTGGTCGATCACGCCCTCGATGGCCAATATCCCCTGCGGGCCGCCGAACCCGCGGAAGGCGGTGTTTGAGACCGTATTCGTGCGGCAGGGGTAGCCGCGCACCGAGACGTTGGGCAGGAAGTAGCAGTTGTCGGCGTGGTGGACGGCGCGATTGAGCACCGCCGAGGAGAGATCGGCCACGTTTCCGGCGCGGCTGGCCAGCACCAGCTCGATTCCCTCGATCCGGCCCCGATCATCGAACCCGGCTTCGTACTGGAACAGGAAGTCGTGGCGCTTGCCGGTGGCGACCATGTCCTGCTCGCGTGCAAGGCGGAGCTTGACCGGCCGGCCGGTGGCCGCGGCCGCCAGCGCGGCCAGGGCCGCAATCCCGGTCGCCTGGCTCTCCTTGCCGCCAAATCCCCCGCCCAGCCTTAATGTTTCGGTCGTGACCGCGTTGGCGGGAAGCCCGAGAACGCCGGCGATCACGTGCTGGGCCTCGGTCGGGTGCTGGGTGGAGGAGTAAACCAGCAATTGGCCGTCCTCCTGCGGGACCGCCAGGGCGATCTGCCCCTCCAGATAGAAGTGGTCCTGGCCGCCGCAGCGGAAGGTCCCCGCTACCCGGTGCCGGGCGGCGGCGATCGCCCGTCGCGGATCGCCGCGCTCGATCGTCTGCGGGGGACTGGTGAACTGGCCGCGCGCCAGCGCCGTTTCGATATCCAGAACCGGTTCCAGTGGCTCGTAGTCCACTGCGACAAGGGCGGCGGCGGCGCGCGCGCGGTCCAGGTCCTCGGCGGCGACGACCGCCACCGGCTGGCCGCAGTAGCTGACCTGGTCCTCGGCCAGCAGCGGCTCGCCGGCAAATATCGGGGCCACGTCGTTGATCCCCGGGATGTCGGCGGCGGTGAGGGCTGAGCGCACTCTCTCGAGCGCGAGGGCCGCACCGCAATCGATCGAATTGATCCGGGCGCGGGCGTGCGGGCTCAGCACGATCGCCGCGTGCAGGGTGCCGGCCGGCTCGGGCATGTCGTCGATGAAGACCGAGCGGCCGCGGACGTGTTTTTCGGCGCTGTCGTGCGCCAGCGCCGCGTGGACGGCCCCGCGCGGTCCGGCGACCGTATTCACAGGACCGAAAGGTCGGTTGCCGACGGGGTTTCGCGTTCGGCGTAGAGGCGCCGCAGGAGATTGGCCGCCACCGCCTCCCGATAGACCGCGCTGGCCCGCAGATCGGTAATCGGATCAAAGTCCCGCGTCAGCGCCCCCGCGGCGGCCTCGACCGTCTCGGCCGACCAGGTCGACCCGGTCAGCGCCGCCTCGCAGGCCGGGGCCCGGGCCGGTGTGGCCGCCATACCTCCATAGGCAATGCGGGCGCTGCGGACCTTACCGTCCACGACCTCTATCGCAAAGGCCCCGATCAGGGCCGCTATGTCCTGGTCGAACCGCTTGGCAACCTTGTAGGTCCCGTAAATCTGGCCCGGCCGGGGCAGCGGCAGGATGATTGATTCGAGGATTTCGTCGTCCGCCAGCGCCGTTTGGCGGTAACCGGTAAAGAACCCTTCGGCCGCAATCCGGCGCTGCCCGCGCACCGAACGGACCACCAGCTGCGCTCCCAGCGCCAGCAGCGACGGCGGAACGTCACCAACCGGGGAAGCCGTGCACACGTTTCCACCCAGCGTCCCCAGGTTGCGGATCTGGCGCGAGCCGATGCGACGGACCAGCGCTCCCAGCTCCGGCAGGTTCGCATCGATCGCCGGCAGCGCCTGGCTGTAGGTTGCGGCCGCACCGATGCGCAGTTCTCCCGGCGCGGGTTCGATGCGGCCGAGCTCGGGAACCCGACGGGTCCAGATGATCTGGCCGAGTCTGCGACGCTCCTTGCTGGCCATGAGCCCCAGATCGGTTCCCCCGCCGAGCAGGTGGGCTCCCGGCAGCGCCGCGCGCAGCTCCAGGAGATCTTTTAGGGTCCCGGGCGCGTGAAAGGATTCGCCGTCGAACCGGTGGGCCCAGCCGCCGGTCCCGCCCGCGGCGGCCGACGACCGCCCGCCGGGATCGGTGTCCGGGTCGGGGAGGCTTAAGGCCGCATCGACGATGGGGCGGTATCCGGTGCACCGGCAGAGATTGCCGGCCAGGGCCTCGTGCACATTCGGTCCGTCGCGCGGCTCGCCCGAACGCTGATACGCGTACAGGGACATAACAAAGCCCGGGGTGCAGAAGCCACATTGGGTGGCGTGCGATTCCACCAGCTTTCGCTGGACCGGGTGCAGCTCGCCGGATTCCCGGTCGAGCCCCTCGACGGTAAGCACCGACTGGCCTTCGAGCTGAGGGGCCAGCATCAGGCACGAGTTGACCGCCTGCACTGCGGCGTCGGGCCGACCCGGATCGGCCAACACTATCGTGCAGGCGCCGCAGTCCCCCTCGGCGCAGCCCTCCTTGACCCCCTTTAGCGAGAACCGTTCGCGGAGGACGTCAAGCACCGTCGCCCAAGGCGCAACATCTGAAAGCTGGCGCGCCCGTCCGTTGAGCGTGAATCTGACCGCCACTAACCCACCGTCATGCGCCGCATCCTCGTTGCATCACCCCTAAGATACCGCTCGCGGCCACCGCCGGCAACGACCGGCCGCCGGGTCGGGGCAGATTGCCCGAATTTACAAACGTGCGAAGATGAATCCGGAATGTGTTGTCAAAACGTTTGCGGGCGATTGCCCCGCCGGGCCGCGCAGGCGGGCCCGGAACCAGGTTTCCGGGTGGAGGAATGAAGGGGCCGAACCGACCGCTGGACGATGCGAGCTGCGCGGTCCGGCAGCGGTGGGGATCCGGACCGGACGGGCTGCGCCCGGCGGGAGCCGAGGCGAAAAGGAGGTAGGACTGTGGATTCACCCAGGACATTCATGAAAAGGGCGGTCGCTCTCTCGCGCTCGCCGATGCGGGCCGGCCTGGGAGGGCCGTTCGGGGCGGTGGTTGTGCGCGATGGGCGCGTTATCGCCGAGGGCTACAACCAGGTGACGTCGGCCAACGATCCGACCGCGCACGCCGAGGTGGTGGCGATCCGGGCGGCCTGCCGGGCGCTGGGCACCTTCACCCTGGCGGGCTGCGAGCTCTACACCAGCTGCGAGCCGTGTCCGATGTGCCTGGCGGCGATCTACTGGGCGCGGCTGGACCGGGTCTACTTCGCCAACGACCGCGCCGACGCCGCCCGCATCGGTTTTGACGACGCGTCGCTGTACCAGGAAATCTCCATGCCGATCGAGAACCGCTCGCTGCCGCTGATCCGGCTCCCGCTGGCCGAGGCCTCGGCCGCCTTTCGCGAGTGGGAGTCGTTCGAGGACAAGACTCCCTACTGACCTTCACCCCCGCTCCGGACCGCCGGCGTACCGGGTGCCATTATTGAGGGTGCTGCCGCTACCCCCAATCCGGCCGGAACTGGCCGCCCCCGCCCAGATCACGGGCGTTAGTTGCTAGCCGGCGCGGTCGCCGACAGCCCCCGCTACAAGTGGTGGGTATTTGCCGCCGTAGGGCTCGGCACCTTCATCGGCGTAATGACCTTTGGGTCGGTCAACGTCGCGCTGCCAACGATCGCAGACCACTTCGGCAGCGACCTCCCCACGATCCAGTGGGTCGTGATCGCCCAGACGCTGACGATCAGCGCGCTGCTGCTGCCGATGGGGCGGCTGAGCGATCTGGTCGGCCGCAAGCGGGTCTACGTGACCGGTCTCCTGTTGTTGATCGGGGCGTCGGTCTTCGCGGCGCTTTCGCCCAACGTCGCGCTGCTGATCCTCTCCAGGATCGTCCAGGGGGTGGGTGCGGCCATGACCCAGGGAACGGCGATGGCGATGATCACGACCGTTTTCCCCGACGAGGAACGCGGCAAGGGCATCGGGACCCACATGAGCGTGGTGGGCGCCGGCGGCATGGCCGGACCGGCGCTCGGCGGGTTACTGGTGAGCGCGTTCGGGTGGCGGTCGGTCTTCCTGATCAACCTGCCGATGGCCACAATCGCCCTGCTGGGCGCCCTGCTCCTGCTGGACGCCAAGCTGTTCCAACGCGAGAAGCGGGGGATCGGGTTCGATTGGCCCGGAGCGGCCCTGTCGACCGCCGCGCTGGTGACCTTCCTGCTGCTGATGACCAACGGGAACACGCTGGGCTGGCTTTCCCCGGTCGCGGTTCTGGCCGCCATCCTGTTCGTGGGCCTGGTGACGGGTTTCTTGATCTGGGAATCGCGGGCTCCGGAACCGATGCTGGATCTGGGGCTCTTCCGCAGCCGGGTTTTCTCGCTGGGCGTGCTGGCCGCGTTCATGTCTTTCCTGAGCACCGGGTCGATCCGGTTCCTGATGCCCTTCTACCTCCAAGGGGTGCTCGGATTTCCGGCCAGCCAGGTGGGCCTGATAATGCTGCCCACCGCGGTGATGATGACGATAACCGGGCCGATCGCCGGGCGCCTTTCGGACCGGTTCGGCTACCGGATCTTCAACGTCCTGGGGCTGGTGGTCGCCGCGGCCGGAACATTTGTCATATCCAGGGTTTCCGACTCCACGCCGGTGATCGTCATCATCGCGGCCCTGGTGATCCAGAGCGCGGGCAGCGGATTGTTTTCATCCCCGAATTCGGCTTCCATATTCAGCGCCTCCAAATCGGCCCGCCACGGCATCGTCTCGGCGCTGCTCAGCCTGGTCCGCAATTCGGCCAACGTCACCTCGATCGCGCTCGG
>CAYXKQ010000133.1:0-5016 GCA_964465715.1 uncultured Chloroflexota bacterium | reverse complement strand
GATGGGCGTCGGCAATTACACCGAGACCGACATCAAGGAAGCTTCGCGGGCGTTTACCGGCTGGACCTTCGAACAGCCGATCCCGCTCTATCCCTACGGGCATTACCCCACCCGGTTCGTCTACCGACCCGACGATCACGACGACGGCGAGAAGACCTTCCTGGGCCATACCGGCCGGTTCAATGGGCAGGACATAATCGCCATCATCGTCCGTCAGCCGGCCACCGCCCGCTTCATCTGCCGCCACCTTTACAACTTCTTCGTCGCCGACGAGCCGCAGGTCCCGGCCTGGCAGACGGTTCCGCCCCAGGACCCGGAGGCGATGACCATGCTGACCGAGGCGTTCGCCGCTTCCGGCGGGGATATCCGGTCGGTGATGCGGGTGCTGCTCAATTCCGAATTCTTCAAGCGCGCCCGCTACCGCAAGGTGAAGAGTCCGATCGAATACGTGGTCGGCACCGCCCGGCTCACCGGCGATCAACGCTTCCCAGAACCCGGATTGCTCGATCTGGTGGACGCGGCCGCGGTCATGGGTCAGTGGGTGCTGAATCCGCCGACCGTCGAGGGCTGGCACACCGGCAAGGAGTGGATTGACGGCGGGACGCTGAGCGAGCGCGTCAATTTTGCCGCCGACCTGATGTCGGACACCTCGCGGCCCGGAGTCCGCGAGGTCGTCGAGCGGGTCTGCAACCACGGATCCGAACAGGGCCCGGTCAGCGTGCAGGATTTCGTCGACCGCTGCCTGGACGGAGTCGGTGCGCTCGAGGTCAGTTCCGATACGCGCGCCGCGCTGCTGCGCCACGCCGAATCCGTTGGTGGACTGGATACCGCCGAAGGCAACGGGCAGGCCGCCGGGCAGGTAGCGGGCATGCTGCGCCTGATCGTTTCATCCATGGAATACCAATTTGCTTGAGATTTCGTCGGTCAGCCTGCGGACAACTCCGCAACACGGCGGTCTTCGGGTACTTGGAATCGAACACCTTGAGGAAGTCCGGGAGATAAAGCGTCGTGGCAGGTAACGGGAAACCGCCGGTCCTGGTGGTCTTGCAGCTAACCGGTGGGAATGACTTCATGAATTCGGTCGTTCCCTACAACAGCCCGGTGTACTACGACGCCCGCGGGGGCCTGGCCATCGCCCAGGACGACGTCCTGCCCATCGACGGGGAACTGGGGTTCCACCCCAACCTGGCCCCGCTCAAGGACCTCTACGACGACGGTACGGTCGCGATCGTCCAGGGGGTCGGTTACCAGAATTCGTCGCGTTCGCACTTCCGCGCGATGGACATAATGCACACCTGCGAACCCGAGATCGTCGGCACCGAGGGCTGGGTCGGCCGCGCCACCCGGCAACTGGACCCGGAGCGTGAATCGGTTCTGACCACGGTGAACATCGGCCGCGGAATGCCGCGCGCGCTGGCCTGTCCGGGAGTCCCGATCACCTCGGTCGGCGACCTGGACAGTTTCGGGTTGATGTCGGGGATCTCGGCGCTGGAGCAGCGCTCGCAGGCGCTGACGCGCTTCCAGGAAATGTACGCCCCGGCGATCGGCACCGGTCCGGTGGCCGACTACATCGCCCGCACCGGCCTGGACGTGATCAAGGGCGCCGAACTGCTCAAGGTGGCGCCGGCGGCATATAAGTCGCGGGTCACCTACGCCGAAAACTCGATCGCCCAGAGCCTGCGCGACGTGGCGCGGGTGCACCTGGCCGGTCTTGGCACCAGGATCTTCTACGCCCAGCACGGCGGCTACGACACCCACGCGATCCAGAACCCGACCCACCCCCGGTTGCTGTCGGAACTGTCCGGCGCGATCCGGGACTTCTTCCAGGACCTGCGCGATCACGAGGCGGACGAGGAAGTCGCGATGCTGGTCTTTACCGAGTTCGGCCGCCGCATGCGCGGCAACGGCAGCGGCACCGACCACGGGTCCGGCGGCGGCGCATTCATCATCGGCAAGAACGTCAATGGCGGACTTTACTGCGAATATCCATCGCTGAATCCCAACGACTGGCTCAACGGCGAGGACCTCAAGCACACGGTCGACTTCCGCAGCGTCTACTCGGTGATGCTGGAGAAGTGGATGGGAATGGACCCCACCGACATCGTCGGCGGCAGCTACGAACAGTTCCAGCCCTTCAGGCAGGCCGCCGCCTCGGCCACCGTGCCGGCCTGAGCCGCAGATGGGCAGACCGCACGCACTATTCAGGACCGGTTTCCCGTACCTGAAGACCATCGGCATGCGCCGGGTGACGAGCTATCCGATCGACGTTGCCGTAACCGGCGACGAACGGATGTTCGTGCTCTGCCGCGGCGACCAGACCGCCGAGATCAGACGGACCGACATGGACGATGTGGATCACGGGTCCTTCGGCGGCTCGGGAACGGCCGAGGGCCAGTTCACCTGGCCGGCCTCGCTGGCGATCGGTCCCGACGGTAACCTCTACGTCTCGGACGAGGCCCTGAACCGAATCTCGGTCTTCTCCCTGGACGGGGACTTCATTTCCTGCTGGGGCACTCCCGGCAGCGGCGACGGTCAGCTCGACCGGCCCTCGGGCATCAGGTTCGACGACGCCGGCGATCTCTACCTGAGCGACACCCTCAATCACCGGGTCCAAAAGTTCACCAGGGACGGCAAATTCCTGCAGAGCTGGGGAACCTGCGGCGACGGCGACGGCGAATTGAACATGCCCTGGGGAGTGGATGTCGACGAGCTCGGCGCCGTGTACGTGGCCGACTGGCGCAACGACCGAATCCAGAAATTTGGCCCGGACGGGAAGCTGGAATTGGCCATCGGGTCATCCGGCAACGGGCGCGGCCAATTCGACCGTCCGACCGGGATCGCGGTCGACTGCGACGGCGATATCTATGTTTCAGACTGGGGCAACGACCGCGTCCAGCAATTTGCCGCCGACGGCAGGTATCTGGACACATTCATCGGTGACGCCACGATGTCAAAGTGCGGCATCGACTACGTACTGGCCAACCCGGTGCCCCTGAGGCTGCGCGAGATGACGTCGCTGGAGCCGCAGAAGCGGTTCCGCGGGCCGCTGGGACTGGCGACCGACGAGCGGAAACGATTGTTCGTGGCCGACTACGGCTCCTTCCGGATCCAGATCTACCAGAAACAGGCGATCGAGCTCAGCACCGATCAGATCGCCCCCGAACGCCAGTCGCCGAGTCTCTCGGTCACCTAGGAGGCCGGCGCGCCCGCCTTCCGACGGCCACCATTACCCGCGCAAGACAGGCCGGTATAACGACCGGTTCGGGACCGGACGGCAGCCGGGCCTGCCACAGGGAGCCGGGCAGAGTCCGGGCGCGGGCTACTGGGCCGGATACCATCCAATTGAATCCCGAATCGGCCGGAGCGAACAATGCCCAGTCCCCCAGAGCGATACCACCGGTCCCGTCAGCTGTTCGCGGCCGCCCAGGACCTGGTGGCCGGCGGGATTTCGAGTCAGCTGCGCCGACAGGAACGGCCGGTCCCGCTGTTCTTCGACCGCGCCCGGGACGGGCGCATGTGGGACGTCGACGGGAACGAATATGTGGATTTCGTTCAGGGAATGGGACCGAATCTATTCGGACACGCGCCCGAATTCGTTACCGCCGCGGTCGCTCAGGCAATCCGCCGCGGACTGGTTTACACGGGCCAGTTCGAGCGCGAGCTGGAGGTGGCCGAGATGGTGCGGCGTGCGGTCCCCCTCAAGGGTCCGGTGCGGTTCGCCGGATCCGGGACCGAGATCCTGCAGCTGGTCATCCGCCTGGCCCGCGGCTACACCGGACGGGCCAAGTTCATCAAATTCGAGGGTCACTACCACGGCTGGGCGGACTCGGTCAGCTACAGCTTCCACCCCCCGCTGGCGGCGGCCGGGCCGGGTGCGACGCCGACCCCGGTTGCCGATTCGACCGGGATGGATCCGGCCACCCGGGAGAACATCGTCATATGCCAGTGGAACGACGCCGCCGCCCTGGAGAGGGCGTTCGCCGACAATCCCGGCCAGATCGCGGGGGTCGTGATGGAGCCCTTCCTGCTCAACACCAATTTCGCCCCGCCGCGGGATGGCTACCTGGAGGCTGCCCGACGGCTGTGCCGGCGGGAAGGCGCGCTGCTGGTATTCGACGAGGTCATTACCGGTTTCCGGGTGGCGCTCGGAGGCGCGCAGGAATTGACCGGTATCGTCCCCGATCTGGCCACCTACGCCAAGGCGCTGGCCGGCGGGTTCCCGATTGCGATGCTGGTCGGTCGCCCCGAGGTCATGGCCGTGCTCGGCGATGGCACGGTGAACCACGGCGGCAGCTTCAACTCGAATGTGGCCTCGATCGAGGCCGCCCACGCCAGCCTGTCGCACATCCTCTCCGACAGCGAAGGGTTCTACGCGGGCCTGAACCGGCGCGGGCGGACGCTCATCGAGGGGCTCGAGCAAGCCGCCGCCCGCATCGGATCCAATCTGCGGGTTGCCGGCTTCGGCTCGGTATTTTCAACCTCTTTCACCGACCGGGCCCAGATCTTCGATTACCGCGACCACGCGCTGCATTGCGACGATGACAAGTACCAGCGGTTCCGCACCGCCATGCTGGACCGGGGCGTGCGCATCGCGCCCAACGGGCGCTGGCACCTTGCGTCTACTCACACCGACGCGGATATCGAACTTACGGTGAAGGCCGCCGAGGAAGCCCTGCGCACGGTTTGATTGGGGTCCGTGGCCGCGCCCACCCTGCGTCATTCACCAATCATTGGCCTGATCGGCGGCGGATCAACCAGTCCGCGGATTCGAGGCGGCCTGCTTGACGGTAATTCGGCCTGCCTCCCACTCCTCGTCGTTGACCCACGGTGCGCTATTGCAAAGGGCCCGGGGGCAGATGGAATCGACCGGATCGGAACGCAAATGAAGGACCCCGGCCGACTCTGCCAGGTTGGTTGCATTGCAGGGCCAAATCTGAACTGAATTCAGTTCAGACTCTCTCGGCTGCGGGCTGTGGTTGGTACGGTTCGACCAGTATTCGGTCCTCACCAATCCGC
>CAYXKQ010000132.1:2646-5019 GCA_964465715.1 uncultured Chloroflexota bacterium | reverse complement strand
GTCGCTGCCGGCCCATGGCCGGCTGCCCGATTTCGAGTACTTCCGGTGGCGTGATTACTCGTTCGAGATCCTGCCCAGTCCCGGACACACCAAGGGGTCGATCAGTTTGCTGGCCGACATCGACGGTCGCCGGATGGCCTTCTGTGGCGATTTGATCGCCGCGCCCGGCAAGGTGCACCGCATTCATGACCTGCAATGGGGTTACAACCAGCTCGACGGCATAAACGCGGCCGCGGTTTCGCTGCGCACGCTGGCCCGGGCCCGACCCGACCAGTTGCTGCCGTCGCACGGTGAGCCGATGGACGACCCGGCCGGCGCGATCGAACTGCTGCGCAACAACCTGGCCCGGCTATACGACGTGGCCAAGCACACGCCGGAGGTCCCGCGCGAGCCGCAAATCTCAACCGGTCAATACATGCAACCGATTTCCGAGCACGTCTGGGCCAACCGCAATAGCGAATCGAACTTCTACGCCCTGGTGTCAGACAACGGGCGGGCGCTGTTGCTCGACTACGGGTTTCCCAGCACCGACCACGGGTTCCCATTGAGCCGTTTCGGCGACCATTCACTGCAGCAGCTGAGGGAGGTCGCCGGGGTTGAAAAAATCGACGCCGTGATCCCCAGCCATTACCACGACGACCACGTGGCCGGCATTCCTTACCTGCAGGATCGCTACGGGGTCGAGGTCTGGGCGCACCGGGTGTTCGCCCCGATCATCGCCGATCCGCTGCGTTACAACCTGCCCTGCCTGATGCGCGAGCCGATCCGGGTCGACCGGGTACTCGAGGACGGCGAGGAATTCGAGTGGGAAGGATACCGCCTGCAGGCCTTTCACGCCCCCGGCCATACCCATTACGCCAGCCAGGTGTTTTTCTCCGCCGACAACATTCGCTATGCGCTCACCGGCGACAACATCCTGGGTTCACAGACCGGGCCGCGGCTGGGTGGTCCGATCTACCGCAACCGCTACAACGTCGGCAGCTTTCGCCCCACCCTGCGGGCGCTGTCAGAGCGCTCGCCGCAGTTGCTTTTGACCGGACATTCCGGGGCATTGTCGGTAGATCATGAGCAGCTGGACGAGCTGATGCAGAAGACCATCGACCTCGAACGCGCATTCAAGGACCTGGTCGTCAATCCCGACGAGGTCAACTTCGCGCTCGACCCGCAGTTCTTCTTCGTCCGTCCTTACTGGGCATTCGCGGCCCCCGGCGAGGAAGTAGAGCTGGAAGTACAGCTGACCAACCACTGCGCGCACGCGGCCGAATTCGAGATCCGCCCCAATCCGCCTGCGGGGTGGATCTTCAATCAGGACCGGATCAAGGGCAGCCTCCGCGAAGGCGAATCGGTCCGCCTGCCGCTGCGCCTGCGAGTTGCCGCCGACGCCGCGCCGGCGCGACGTCGGGTTGCCACCTACGACCTGACTCTGGGTGGACGGCGGTTTGGCCAGGAGGCCGAGAGCCTTATCAGCGTATCCGCCAACGACTGACCGGCCCTGATGTTCGGGCCGGCCCAACGCCTGGTGAGGCGACGCTTTCATGAGACCGGATGGGTTGGCTGGGCGGCCGCCGCGATGCTGGCGGTGCCCCTTCTGAGCGGTTGCGATCTGGGCGGAACCGAGACCGTCCGACGGGTCGCCACCCTCCCCTCACCCCGGCCGCCGACGGTTGCCCCAAAGCCCGAAAGACTGGAACTGGTGCTTGACCGCGGCCGGCTCAGCTGCGGCGTCAGCGATTCGCGGCCCGGTTTCGCAAGTCCCGATGGCGAGGGGGCATACGACGGGCTGGAAGTGGACTTCTGCCGCGCCCTGGCGGCCGCCCTGCTGGGCAATCGAGGCGCGTTGGATCTTGTCCCGCTCGCCGGGGACGAGGCGCTCCCCGCGCTCGGTGAAGGAAGGGTCGACGTGCTCCTGGGCGGCACGACGCTCACCCAGGGCGCGGATGTGCGGTCCGGGGTCGATTTCGCGGCGCCGCTCTACTTCGACGGACAGCAGCTGCTGGGCCACCGCGGACGCGGTTACACGGCCGCCAGCGTCCTGGGCGACCTGGATGGAGCGGTGGTTTGCGTGCACGCCGGTTCGGATGCCGAACGGCGCATCGCAACATCCGGCGCGGGAATCCAACTGAGCTCCCACCTGACGGCCGCCGCAGCGCTGGACGAGTTCGCGGCCGGCAACTGCGACGCCGTCACCAACGACGGCTCGGACCTGATCGCAGCCAAGGCAACCAGCCCCGATGGAGAAGACTGGGCCCTGTTTCCAGCCAGGCCGCTCACGGTTCGGCCGCTGGCGGCGACCGTGCAGGACGGCCAATCCCGTTTTGCCGACGCGGTCCGCTGGACCCTTAACGCGCTGCTGATCGCCGAGGAGCACGGCAT
>CAYXKQ010000132.1:0-2546 GCA_964465715.1 uncultured Chloroflexota bacterium | reverse complement strand
CCAGAATCCAGCCCCGGAGCCGCAGTTTTTCCATGTCACCCAAAGAACCCATCCGCCTAGTGGCAATCGACCTGGATGGGACCCTGGTCGACGACCGCAACGAGGTTGCCCCCCGCGTCGCGAGCGCGATCAAGGCGGCCCGTGCCGAGGGCGTGGAGGTTGCCATCGCGACCGGGCGGATGTTCCGCTCAGCGCTCAAATTCGTCGACGAACTCTCGCTCACCGCACCGGTGATCTGTTACCAGGGCGCCCAGATCCGCGAACCAGCGTCCGGAGCAGTCCTGCACGAGCGGTTACTTGAGCGGCGCCATGCCGCCGCGGTGATCGAATTCGCCGGGCAGCATCGGGTGCACGTGAACGCGTTTGCCGGCGACGAGTTATACATGGCCGAACTCACCGCCGAGGGCCGTTTCTATTGCCAACTCTCCGGAATCGAGCCCCGGCTGGTCGGCGACTTGGGCGCCTGGCTGGACCGAGACCTGGTCAAGCTTGTCCTGGTGACCGAAAGCGCCAATTCGCGCCGGCTGGTCGGAGACCTCGTCGGTGCCGTCCCGCCGGAGATAAACATCACCCGTTCGCACCCGCGCCTGGTCGAGGCGATTGACGGGCGGGTGAACAAAGGTGACGCGCTTGCAAGGCTCAGTCAGATCATGGACATCCCGATCAGCCAGATCATGGGGATCGGCGACAACCTCAATGACCTGCCGTTGGTTAAGGCGGCCGGGTTCGGGGTGGCGATGGGCAGCGGCGCGCCGGAGACCAAAGCGGCGGCCGATTTTGTGACCGCACCCTACGACGAGGACGGCGTCGCGGTGGCGATCGAGCGCTTCGTCCTGGGTTGAAGGAGTTGCCGGACGCCGAACTGGAACGCGGGGTTGCGCTGCTGGAGGCCGGCGGCGTGATTGCGTACCCGACCGATACCGTGTTCGGATTGGGGGCCCGCATCGACCGGGCGGACGGCGTGGCCAGGATCCTGCAGATCAAGGGCCGCGATGCGGGTCGCGGCATGCCGGTCCTGGTGGCCGATCGCCGGCGAGCGCTCGCCCTGGGGCAGGCCCGGCCCGGCTTTGCAGAGCTTGCCGGAGCGTTCTGGCCCGGGCCCCTGACGTTGCTTTTGCCGACCGCGGTTCCGATCGATGCGGTGGTGGCCCCGGGAGAGGTGATCGGACTCAGGGTGCCGGACCATCAGGGCTTGCTCGCCCTGCTGGACCGGATCCCGAGCGGAATCATCGGAACCAGCGCCAACCGCAGCGGCAATCCGGCGCTGACTTCCGCGGCGGCGGTACGGGCCGAGTTGGGGACGGAGGTGGACTGGTTGCTACCCGGGAGCTGCCGACTGGGGGAGCCGTCCAGCGTGGTGGACCTGACCGTCGGCCCCCCGCGGATCCGGCGGGTCGGAGCGCTGGCCGTCGCCGAACTGTGTGCGATCTGGCCGGATCTGATCGCCGAACCCTAATCTGGGGCCGGGACCGCCTGCGCGGAGATTCAAGGATCCAGAAAATGCAAATTGCCGTTACCGGGGGTGCCGGCCGGGTGGGCGAGATGGTCTGTGCCCGGGCCGCCGCGCGCGGGCACAACCCGATCGCGGTCGACAGCGACCTGCAACGACTGCTGGGAGTCGGTTCGGGCGCCGCGCTGCGCCGCGCCGACGCTTGCGACCTGGGACAGGTGACCGCGGCGCTGGACGGGGCCGAGGCTGTGATTCACCTGGCCGCGATCACACACCCGCTGTGGGACTCGGCCCCCGAGGTGTACGGGCAGAACACGCGCATGACGATGAACGTATTCGAGGCGGCGCGGCTGCTCGGAATCGGGCGGGTGGCGCAGGCTTCGAGCGAATCCACCCTGGGCTACACCTTCGCCTATCGGCGACACGAGCCGGACTGGTACCCGATCGACGAGGACCATCCGCTGCGCCCGCAGGACGGTTACGGGCTCAGCAAGCTGGCCGCCGAGCACATCGCCCAGACCTACCAGCGCCGCTGCGCGATCGACTCGGTCAGCTTTCGCTTTTGCCGGATCATTTACACTGACGCCTGGGAGCAGGTGGTGGCCCCAATGCGCGCCGAAACCGGGCCCGGTGCCCGCCAGCTCTGGTCCTACATCGCGGTCGAAGATGCCGCCGACGCCCTGCTGGCGGCGGTCGAAGCGCCCCTGCGGGGAGCCCACGCGGTGTACGCCACGGCTCCGGATACGTACATGGACGAACCGACCGTCGAACTGATGGCGGCACACTATCCGGGGGCAACGCTGCAGGGTGGGCCCCATCCCGCCAACACGGCGGTGATCAGTTCACAGCGGGCGGCGGATCTGCTGGGGTGGCGGGCCGCCGTGAACTGGCGATCGCGCCTGGGATAGCCGCGGCCGCGCCTGGAATCAGGTGCAGGCCAGCGAAATCCGGGCGGCGTCCGGACCCTGCAGGGTCACCGTGTCGCCGTCGTTGTTCCACACGTTGCGCCCGCCCCAGGGTTTGAGATCGCCGCTGGCGCGGCCGGACGCGATCACCAGAACACCGGATTCGGGTACCGCGGTGCCGGTCGCGAATG
>CAYXKQ010000131.1:3360-5068 GCA_964465715.1 uncultured Chloroflexota bacterium | reverse complement strand
CGCAATGAAGGCGAAACCCTCGGGGATCCTGGTCCCCTGGCACATCGGCCAACTCGTGCAGGCGGCGCCGTAATTGAATCCGACCATGTACGAGCCGAAGACGATCACCCCCAGCAACGCGGCCAGCGAAATCAACCCGACCTTCCGGTCAACCCCGGTTCCGGGCCGCGCCGCGCGCGCTGCTGCGGCGGACCGTCCACCCGGTGGACCCGCCAGCCAGGCGACGGCAATGCAGGCGACCACCAGTTCGGCCAGCACCAGGTGAATCAGGCGCGCCCACCAGGCCAGTTCGGTCAGCACCGTCAATCCGCCCAGCAGGGCGGCCGCCAACACAAGCGCGAGGGCCGCCGCGGTTGCCAGCCGCCCGGTCCCGGCGTGTGGCCGCTGGCGCCAGGCCAGCACGGCCGCGACCAGGACCAGGACACCCAGAGCGGACGCCGACAGGCGGTGGCTGAATTCAAGCCATATGTTCAGGTCAAGCGGTGGGATGACCTGGCCATGGCACAGCGGCCAATCGGGGCAGGCATCACCCGAGCCGGTGACCCGAACCACGCCGCCCAACGCCACCTGGGCGATCGCCGCGGCCAGCCCCAGGAGCAATGTGGCGCGATACCAGGAAGGTTCGGCGGTCAGAGCCGCGGTATTGATGGGCGGTTCGGCCTGTGCGAGATTCGGAGTTGCGGTCGTATCGATAAGTTCCGGGACCCGGGCGTCGTGGCGACACCGTTTCGCAGCGCACGAGCCGCCAAATCATATCCTGCTTGCCCGGCGGTTTTGGGGGATGCGGGAAGGAGGCCGAGGTGCTGCTGCGGCGCCGGCCTGAGCAACCCGACCGTCGACTATCCGGGCACGGGAATGGTCGGGGGGGTCGGCGTGGTGATCGGTTCTGGCCGGGTACTGGCGTGCGTGAAACTCGTCTCCCCACTCGCCCAGCCTGTTTACCGCCTCCTCAAACAGCAATTCGCCTTTTTCAAGCGTCGCCAGCTCGGCGGACCCGCACACGCCGGTATCGGTGTAGGTGCTGGTCCAACCGGTGACCGCGACCGGTCCGAAGCCGAATATGTCGACCGATTCGAACTTCGAGCCCTGCGCATTGGTCCAGGTCTGATGGCTCTCGATCAGGTCCTTGCGCACCAGGGATTCGTCCAGACGCAGGGCAAGGGACGTTTCCAGCTCGCAAGCGTGGGCGCAGCCGCCGGGAAATTCCGACTCCCGCCACCTGGCCGCAAAATCCGGATCGACGGTCACCAGCGACCACCAGCTGGTCATCGAAACGACGGCGTCGGATTCGATCATCGCCCGCCTGGCAGCCAGGTCCAGCGGGGGCACGTTCGATCCGTGCCCGTTGACCACGATCACCTTCTTGAATCCGTGATAGACGACGCTCTTGATCACGTCGACAACGTATCGGATGAACGTCTCGTGGTGGACCGTAATGCTCCCCGGAAAGTCCATCACATGGGTCGTGTAACCGTACGGGATGACCGGCATCGCCAATAACCGGTCCGGTCGCCGCCGCGCGGCTTCGTCAACTACTGAATCGGCCGACCAAAGGTCCATCTTCAGGGGCAGGTGCGGGCCGTGCTGCTCGACGGTCCCTACCGGCAAGACCGGTATGAGACCTTTTTCGACCGCCTGGTTGACCTCCGGCCAGGTCAGGTTTTCGAATCGGTGAGTCTTTTCCATGGAACGCAGCTTCCCTGGCTTG
>CAYXKQ010000131.1:0-3350 GCA_964465715.1 uncultured Chloroflexota bacterium | reverse complement strand
TGGCTTGCGGCAATTGGTCGGTCGCCCGACGCAGTCGGCGCGATCACCCCGAGGCGCTGCGCTCTCGCGCCAAATCTAGAGCGTCGAGCGACTGGCGGATCGCCTCCAATTATTTGGGGCCAGGTTCCGGAGGGCTGCAACGGCCATGCCATGCCCGCCTGCGGAGGATTCCGACGCCGTTGCCCGTATAAATGGCAAAGCTATCGTTTTAAGTGCGTACGCGGACGTCGGTCAAGCGGGCGCAAATCCGGCAACGGCCCGGATTCAGTGAATCGGACCGGAATGGGCAGGGGCGAACCGTCGTGACGCTGGTTGAATCGATTCGCACGTGCTTCCAGAAGTACTTCGATTTCAGCGGTAGGGCTTCGCGGCCCGAATTCTGGTGGTTCTTCCTCTGCTCGTTCATCGCCCAGGCGGTCCTGGGCGTATTCCTGCCGGGGATCGCATTCCTGGTGCTGATTGCGCCGTTCCTGGCCGTTTCCGCCCGGCGGCTGCACGATACCGGTCGGTCGGCCTGGTGGCTGATGTCCTACCTGGTCTCCGGGGTCGGCTCGCTCCTTCTGGCGGGGGCAGCTTTCGCCCTGGCGTTCGCCGGGGAGGAACCGTTCTCGGATTTCGATTTCGAAACGATCGACTTTGCAACTTTCATTCTGCTGTTGCTGCTCGCGGTTGTAGCCGGCTTGATTTGTGGAATACTGCCCCTGGTCTTGTGCGCCCTGCCGGGCACTGCCGGACCCAATCGCTACGGGCCGGATCCATTAAGCGCCCGGCCCGACCCGGGTCCTTCCACCCCGGCCCAAACCGAGCCGGTGCCTACCGAATCTTCCCCGGTCAACATTGCAAACGATCCCGAAGCCGAAACGCCGCTGTTCTGCGCGCAATGCGGGGCGAGCCTGGTCCGGGGCGCAAAATTCTGCGCCAGTTGTGGCGCAGCCGTTTAGACCGTGCCACCAACGCGATTCGGTCACAACCCGGGCGCGTGTCCGCGCGGTCGCAAGTCGTTCGATTTGGGCCATCGATAGGCACCGATGATGGAGCGGCACTGCCTAAATTGCGGGCTGGCGGAGTCTTCGGCCGAGGCCAGGTTTTGTGTGCGCTGTGGAGCCGAACTACCCGTAGAGACGGACTCGTCCGCCGCCGACTCGGATTTGCAGGGCGCGGTAGCCGATTTGCGGTCGCTGGTGAATCGGCTTCAGTCGCAGGTCAATCGCCAGGCGGAGCGCATTTTCGAACTGGAAAACCCGCCCGCGGATGCCTCCGCAACCGCCCCGGCGGCCGAATCCAGGGAACGAACCCTCCCACCAACGGCCGAGCGCCGAGAACCCTCAGCCGCTGCGGCGGGCCCATCCCGGAGCCAGGCTCCGTCCCCGCCCGGGACCGCCGATCAACGAACCGCCAGGGACTGGGAGTGGCTGCTGGGCGGCAACTGGCTAGCCCGCATCGGCATCCTGGCCCTCATATTCGGGGTCGGTTTCTTTCTCAGACTGGCGTTTGACAACGACTGGATTGGCGAAACGGGTCGGGTCGTCCTCGGATTCGCGGTGGGGGTGCTGCTGTTGGGCGGCGGCGAATTCTGGTCCCGGCGGTACCCGGCCTGGTCCCAGGCCGTTACCGGCGGCGGGGTGGCAGTCCTTTACCTGGCGGTATTTGCCGGCTACGTCCTCTACGGGCTTTTCGATCCGCTGCCCGCCCTGGGCCTTGCCAGCCTGGTAACCGCGGCCGCGGTGGGTCTGTCGATTCGCTACGAATCGCGCGGGGTTGCGGTCCTGGCGTTGCTTGGCGGATTCGCAACACCGCTATTCCTGGCCGACGACCTCCCCGACCAATGGGTGCTGCTGTCCTACGTCGTCGTTCTGGATCTGGGCGTCCTGGCCCTCGCCTTCTTCCGCAACTGGCGCTGGATTCCGATCCTGGCCCTAACCGGTTCGCTGCTGCTATTCGGGTTCTGGGATGCCGAATTCGAACCGGGCCTGGCCCTGGCGCAGTCGGGGATCACGGTCATCTTCCTGATATTTTTGGGCGCATCGATCCAGACATGTCTGCGCCGGGCGGGCGATCCCCAAACTCTCGATTGGGCATTGATTTTCCTGAATGCGGTCGCCTACCTCGCGATCAGCTACCAGCTCCTGTTCGACGCCTACCGGCCGTGGATGGGCGGCCTCACCATGGGGCTGGCGGTCCTCTACGGGCTGGCCGGATTCGGGATTAGCCGCCTGTACCCGGACAAAGTGATGCTCAGTCGGGCCTTCATGGCAATTGGGCTGGTGCTGCTTACGATCGCGGTCCCGGTGCTGTTGGAGGGTGCCTGGGTAACCGCGATCTGGGCGGTAGAAGCGTCATTGCTGGTCCGGATTTCCTACATGCGGGCGATCCCGCGACTGCGCTTTGCCGCCGGCGCCTTATTCGCCGTCGTCGCTTTCAAGCTCGTCGTCCTGGACTTTTCCGGCGCCGACTGGCGCAACATTTACTTCGGCAGCGATCTTTCCTACCACCCGGTCATCAACTGGCACTTCCTTGCTTTTGTCCCCGCGGTGGCCGGCATGTACAGATCGGCATTGCTGATAAGGAGCGGGCGGGAGCGCCTTCCCCATCCGTCTGATGCAAGATTCCTCCGGTCCCTGCTGTTGGGAGCAAACGGCCTGACCCTTTTTGCATTGAGTGCGGAAATAGTCGACGCCTTCGACCGCAAGTACTTCGCGATCGATCCCGAGATCGCCGCGCAGGTAGCGAGCCTCTCCTTGAGCGGACTGTGGGCGTCGTACGCGGCGGTATTGATCGTACTGGGCATTGCGCTGCGGTCTTACTGGTTGCGGGTGACCGGACTGGGACTCCTGGCGGTCCCGGTCGCCAAGCTCTTCGTCTACGACGCGTTCGAACTGGCGCAGGCGTACCGCGTCGCCGCTTTCCTTGGTTTGGGCATCCTGTTGATCGCCGGCGGGTTTCTTTACCAGCGGTACGGACGCGCGATCCGCGGGGTCCTGCTCGAATAATCCGCCGCCGCCAGTTCGCGGTTTCACCCGGGAACCGCCACGGCGAATTAGCCGCGATTACGAAACTGTGCTCTTACGGAATATTTGAGCCAATCGCCGTCTGGTGTAGCCGGTACCCGTCCGGTTAAACGGGGCAGATTGGGCGATTGTTCCCTGGAACGAGAGCGCGCTTGCAGTCGCCGCGGACGGGGTATTGTCCGGAACACAATAAATAGTGTAGGATTCACAATAATTAATCAGCCGCAGACGGATTTGACGGCACTCCAAGGCCCGGAGGAATATCGATGAACCCGCAGCTTTCACCCACAAACAGATTCGGCGCGGACGCCGCATGCCAGATCGAAAACCTTCTGGCCCCGG
>CAYXKQ010000130.1:0-5074 GCA_964465715.1 uncultured Chloroflexota bacterium | reverse complement strand
ACCCACATCTGCGGGGCGACTATTCCCTGGCCGCCGGTGAGGGTCCGGCGCGACCACCCGCCGCCGCCCAGCTGAAAGAAGACTATGTTGCAGCCGGCGCCGGCCATTCCGGGCAGGACGACCACGTGCGAGACCGAGCTGTCCATGAAGTAGAGACCGGGCGCCGCAGGGCGTTCGGCGTATTCGAGCACGCCGGCGATAGGCGCGGTCCCACCCTTGTGGACCGCTCCCAGGCTCTTTTCCTCCAGGGTGCTGATGCCGGCCGCGATGTTGGCCGGAACCGGATTGATCGTGCGGATGTCCTGGCCGACGCCGCGCGCCACTTCCTCGTGGCCCTCGATCAAATCCAGGAACCGCTTGCGGACCCGGGGATCGACGCAGCGGTCGGCGAGTTCGTGCTCGGCCCCGATCACCTCGGTCGTCTCGGAGAAAATCGCCGTCCCGCCGGCCTCGACGACGCGATCGAACATCCGCCCCAGAGATGGATTGCCGACCAGGCCCGAAGTCGGATCGGAAGCCCCGCACTTGACCCCGACCCGCAGGTTTGACGCATCGACCGGCTGGCGCCGCTGGGCCGAGGCTTCATGGACCAGACGCGCCGCCGCCCGGCTGCCCCGGGCGATCGCATCCCAGCCGTCGCAGTCGATGATTTCGACCGGTTTGCCGGCGGCGCGGCAGGGTTCTTCGGCATGCAGCCCGTTCAGCATCCCCTCGTTGATCTTGCCCCCGGCGGTGACGATAACTACCGCGTAGACGTTCGGGTTCAGGGCCAGACCCGTGTGCATGCGGGCGATCGTATCGCGATCGGATCGGGTGCGGGCGACCCCCAGGTCGGCCGATGTTGGCGTGACCGTGCCGTTGACCATGTTCACGATTTGCTGGCATTCCCAGCCGCCGGGCAGGACCAGGACGTGGTTGCGGGTACCGGCGCTGCCATCGGGCCGCGGGTACCCCAGGAAAGTCGCGTTCATCCGGTCCTCCCGGTGTCTCCACCGGCGCGCAGTCCGGCCAGGTTGTGGACGTGGACGAGCGTTCCGACCGCGATATCGGCCGTGGCCTGCCCGATCGACGCGCCGTATTTGAAGACCTGGTCACCGGCGGCGATCTCGGCCACCGCGATCTTGAATCCGAAGGGAATTTTCTCGGCGGCCTCGATCTGCAGCCGGGCGCCGCCCGAATTTATGGTCACCGTCTGGCCGTCCTCGGCCGCGCTGACCATGGTTGCGACATTGTCGGTCGGGGCCAATTGGATGGCGCTGGCGGCGGTCACTAGGCTTCTCGCTCCTACAATTTCGGGTTGCAGTCCAACCCGATCCGGACCATTTGTGGACGACGACCTAGAGTCTAGGCGCCCCGACGCCATCCCCTGGGGATTTTGGTCATTCGCACGGGTCGCCTACCTGGTTTTTTCCGACAACCCGATCCTGGCCGTCTGGCTGGGCATTGGGACGGTCGCATCGTTCCTGGCCGGCCGCTTCCTGGTGCCCGATACCCCCGCATTTGAAGCCGCTACCGACTTTGCCGAACTGGGTGACTTCTTTCTGGCCACGGCGGCCATTTTCGCGGTCCTTTTCCTGATCGGCCTGCTGCTGGAAGTCGGGGTCACGTTCAACGGACTGACCGCCTATCGCCAGTTCGGCGTCGACCTGCAGGCGGGCTGGCGGGTGATCCAGGGCTGCCTGCCGGGGATATTCCTGTTTGCGCTCTCCTGGCTGGCGCTGGCGCTGGCCATCGGCGCGGTGGTTGGTTTCCTGGCGTTCATCAACCCCGCCCTGGGCGTGATTGGAGCCCTTTTGGGGGCCGGCTCGGTGGTCGGGTACCTGTTCGTCTCTTTCTACTTCGTGCCGCTGCTGGTGGATACCGGCGCCAGCGTGCCCAACCTCCTGCGCGAATCATTGCGCCTGGCGCGCCTGACCGGATCCGAAATCGTGCTCTACTGGGTCGTTTCGATCGCCGCCGCGATCCTGACCTCGCTCATTACTTCCGACAGCGGTCTATTGAGCATCGTGGCCTTGGTGGTCGCCAACCTGGCCAACATGCTGCTACTGACCTTCCTGGCGGTCCTGCGCTGCATCATCTACGAGAACTCGATCGAGCGGTTCGCGCCCGAACCCGATTCCTAGCCGAATCCGTCAACCCGGCCTGGACACGCGGTAACGCAGGAACAGTTCGTCGTCCTCGTGCCGGACATCAATCAGCTCCAGGCGCGGGGCGCTTTCCGGGGAGAACGGCGACCGGCCCCCGACCAGCCGCAACCCGTCGGGGTCACCCAGCAGACGCGGCGCAACCGTGAGCAGCAGTTCATCAACCAGCCCGGCATCCAGCAGCGATCGGAGCAGGGTCGGGCCGCCCTCGCAGAGAATCCGCCGCACCCCGCGCAGTTCCCCCAGGCGGGAGAGCACCGCCGCCAGGTCAAGCGGGCGCTCCGCAAATTCCCAGACCTCGCAGGCCGCCGCGACCGCGGGATCGAGGCTAACGGGGGCGGGCGTGCAGATCAGCGGCGGGTTTTGCTCATCCGCCCCGACCACCAAGGCCGCGGCCGGATCGATGGTCCCGCGGTTGGTTACCGCCACCACCAGTGGCTGCGGACGGCCGCGTTCGGCCAGCGCGGCCCGGATGGCGGGATTGCCAAGGTCGCGGCGCGGATTGATCTCAAGGGTCCCGGACCCGCGCAGGATGGCGTCGAAGTGAATGCGCAGGCGGCGCATGCTGCGCCGGTCGGACGGGCCGGCGAAATGCCGGTGGTCCGGACCCGGTTTGCGCGCCGAGCCGTCGGCGGTGATGATGAAATTGGCGGCCACGAACGGGCGCCGTGCGGTGCCGGCCGGGAAACTTGCCCGGTCGTACACGCCGGGCGGATCGAATACGTCCATCGCTGGCTGCCGGCTTCCCATAGGCCCAAAACTGCCCCATGCTAATCGTCCGGACCCCCGAGTGCCCAACCGCCTAGCCAAAGCAACCAGCCTGTACCTGCGCCAGCATGCCGACAACCCGGTCAACTGGTACGAGTGGGGCGAGGAGGCCTTCGCCGCCGCCCGCTCCCAGGACAAGCCGATCTTCCTGAGCGTGGGGTACTCGGCCTGCCACTGGTGCCACGTGATGGCCCACGAGTCATTCGAGGACCCGACCCTGGCCGAGCAGCTCAACGCCGATTTCATCTCGATCAAGGTGGACCGCGAAGAGCGGCCCGACGTTGACTCGATCTACATGAACGCGGTCGTTGCGCTGTCCGGACAGGGCGGCTGGCCGATGAGCGTATTCCTGAAGCCCGGCGGCGAACCCTTCTACGGCGGCACTTACTTTCCGCCGCAATCGCGTTACGGAATGCCGTCGTTCTCGCACGTATTGGAGCAGATTGCCGACGCCTGGCGGGAGCGCCGCGATGACGTCGACAGCTCGGCCGGACAGCTGGTGGAACGGCTCAACCAGTTCGAAAGCCTGGGTGGCGTCGAACTGCCCGAAGACCTGGCCATGCGAGCGGCGACCGGGATCTGCGCCGGGTTCGACTACGAGAACGGCGGCTGGGGCGACCAGCCCAAGTTCCCGATGGCAATGACGATCGATTTCCTGCTGGGACGATTCGCCCAGGCCGGCGACCGGCCGGCCCTGGAGACCGGGTTGCGTTCGCTTGACCAGATGGCCCTGGGCGGGATTTTCGATCACCTCGGCGGCGGTTTCCACCGCTACTCGGTCGACGCCGTCTGGTTGGTCCCGCACTTTGAAAAAATGCTCTACGACAACGCCCAGCTCTCCGGCTGCTACCTGCACGCCTGGCAGCTGACCGGCAACCCTCGCTACCTCGACGTTGCCCGGCGCACGTTCGATTACGTGCTTTCGGAAATGCGCGGCCCGCAGGGCTGGTTCTACGCCGCCCAGGACGCCGACTCGGAGGGCGTGGAGGGCAAGTACTACCTCTGGGACCTGGACGAGGTCCAGCAGCTCCTGGGCGAGCACGCCAAGGCCGTCTGCAGCTATTTCGACGTAACCCTGGGCGGGAATTTCGAGGGCCGCAACATCCTGCACGAACCGCCCGATCCGGCGCCGCTGGCCACCCGGCTGGGGATTTCGACCGAGCAACTGCTGGCCAAGGTCGCCGCCGCCCGAGGGACGCTGCTAAATGCCCGCCGGGCCCGCGTCGCGCCGGCCACCGACCGCAAGGCGGTCGCTTCCTGGAACGCGTTCATGCTCTCGAGCCTGGCCCAGGCCGGGGCCGTGCTGAACGAGCCCGCCTACCTCGACGCGGCGCGCGCCAACGCTGAATTCCTGCTGGACCAGATGTCACCCGGCGGCAGGCTGGTCCACTCCTGGGCGGAAGGCCGGGCCGGGAAAGTCGGTTTCCTGGAGGACTACGCCGCGCTCGGCGATGCGTTGCTGACCCTTTACGAGGCCGACTTCGACCGGCGCTGGTTCGATCTGGCCCTGCGGCTGGCCGAGCAGATGCTGGAGCTATTCCTCGACGCCGAAGGCAATCTCTGCGATACGGCCACCGGGCAGGACGACCTGATCGTGCGGCCGCGGCGGCGCGAGGACAACGCCACGCCCTCGGGTGCGGCGCTGGCCACCCGGTTGATGCTGCGCCTCTGGGCGCTGACCGGCCGCGAGGACTGGCGCGAGCGGGCCGAGGCGGCGATTCCGGGGCTGGGCGAGACGTTCATCCGCCACGGGACCGCGTTCTCGATGTGGCTGCAATCGGTACTCTGGCTCGACGGCCGGGCCCAGCAGGTAGCCATTACGGGCAAGAAGGATTCGGCCGAGGTCCGGGCGTTGGTCGATCAGGTGCGCGCAAACTGGCGCGCCGACCGCGTGCTGGCCGTCGGCGGGCAGGACGGACCGCCGCTGCTGACCGGCCGCGGGACGGTCAACGGCCGGGCGACCGCCCATGTTTGCCGGCGCTTCGTCTGCCAGCTGCCGGTAACCGATCCCCAGGCGCTTCGCTCCCAGCTTCGGGGTGAATTCGACTGATTGAACGCGCCGGGATTCCGGCGCCGGCGCGGACGGGCGGTCAGCCCCCGGCCAGCACGGCGTGCTCGGTCTGGTGGGCCCGGACCCAGTCCCAGTCAATCGTCACCCCGAG
>CAYXKQ010000129.1:0-5085 GCA_964465715.1 uncultured Chloroflexota bacterium | reverse complement strand
GTTTGCCGCCCCGCTCGCGGATGACGTCGCCGATGCGCTGCTCGGATCGCCCGAAGCCGTAATTTCGCGAGACATCGAGGAAGTTGATGGGGCCGTCGAAGATCGCCCGCACAGTGGCCCGGGCGCGTTCCTCGTCGACCCCGTAGGTATAGGAATCGGGCATATCGCCCAATACGCCGGTGCCAATGCAGACCGGCGTGACCTCAAGGTCGGTTTTTCCCAGGCGGGTCTTTTGCACTAGACGCCCGGCGGCGAGACAGGGCCGCCGGTTGCCGCCACCCGAACCGGGGCGGAATTACCGCGGACCGACGCGGACCGGGTCACTTTGCCAATTGCCGGGATTGAAGCGGCAATGTCTTGAACCGATTGCCGGATTGCCGGATTAACCCGGCTTGTATTCGCGGTTGGCTTCGGGGTCGCCGAACCCGCGCGGAACGTGGGCGGCCGCACTCCAGAACTCTTCAGGAATCGGGTGTTCATACCAGGCGATGGTCTGCTCGATCCGTTCCGGGCGCGAGCAGCCGCAGATAGTCGCGCTCACGCGCGGATCGCGCTGCGAGTACTGCAGCGCGGCGGCGCCCAGGGGAACCTCGAACCGATGGCAGATCCGCTCAAGCTCGCGCACCGGATCGAGCTGTTGCGAAGACGCCGGCATGTAGGTCATGCGCGGGTAGGAGTCGCTGCCCTTGGCCAGGACGCCGCCCATGTACGGAGCGGCGTTGAGGACTACCACGCCGCGTTCTATCGCCAGGTCGAACAGCGGCTCGGCGTTGCCGTTGACGATCGAGAAGCGGTTGTGCGAGATCATGAAATCAAAGTCCCAGGTCTCAACCAGCGGGGTCATAACCGTCACATCACCGGCGGCCAGCCCGACGTGGTCGCAGAAGCCCTCGCTGCGCATCTTGAACAACTCATCCAGGGCTCCGCCCGAGCGCGTCACCTCGGATATGTCGGCGGCGTACTCGGGGTCGTGCAGGTGCAGGATCTCCACCCGATCGACGCCCAGGGCTTCCAGGCTCTCCTCCAGGGAGCGGCGCGCCTGGCCGGCGTCGAAACGTCCGCTCTCCATGTCGCGGTCGAGCTTGGTGGAAATGACCAGATCGGCCGGTTTGCCGCCGCGCTCGCGGATGACGTCGCCGATGCGCTGCTCGGACCGTCCGAAGCCGTAGTTTCGCGAGGCGTCGAGGAAGTTGATGGGGCCGTCAAAAATCGCGCGCACGGTCGACAGGGCTCGCTCCACATCGACAGCATAGGTGTACGTGTCGGGCATGTCGCCCAGCGCGCTGGTCCCGATGCAGATCGGCGTCACCAGCAAGTCGGTAGCGCCCAGACGGGTTTTCTCCATCAAAAGATTCCTTGAGCGGTCGGTCATGTACGGGGCCCGGCCATTATTGCCATTGGGGCCCGCGACCGCCGATTCCGGCCGAGATTAATCTGGCGGTGGCCCCATGCCAGCTCGGGCCGGCACCGGATGGTGGAGGATTACATGCGGATCGGGATCATCGGCTGCGGGCGAGTCCTGCCCGCCCACCTGGCTGGAATATCGCAGGTGTTAGAAGCCGGCGTCTGCCAGGCCACGATCACGGCTTTGTGCTCCGGACACATCGAAAACGCGCTGATGTTCCGTTCGCCCGAGGACGGGATCACGCCCCGGCAACCGCCGATCAGCGATCCCGCGAACCCGATGTCGACGCCGCACATCTACATATCCGAGCTGCAACCGGAAAGACCGGAGGTGTTCGACGACTACCGGGCGATGCTCGACGCCGACCTGGTGGACGCGGTCCTGGTCCTGACCCAGGTCTGGCAACACCACGAGATGGCCCGCGACTGCTTCAGCGCCGGGGTTCACGCGCTGGTCGAAAAACCGCTCGCGGTAACCACCCGGGCCGCCCAGGCCATGATCGATTCGGCCGTCGCCCACGATCGCGTACTGGCGGTGGCCGAGATGGTCCGCCACATCGAGCTGCACCGTGCCCAGCACTGGGCGGTCGACAGCGGCCGCATCGGATCCGTCCAATTCGTCGCCCACCGCGAGATGGGCGTTCCCGGACGACCGCCCCAGTTCGGTTCCGGCAATCTCTGGCGCCACCAGGTCAACCGGGTCGGTTCGAACACCGCCGTCGACCTGGGCGTACATCGCCTGCACATGATCGAATACATCGCCGGTCGGATCGAAGCGGTGAGCGGGATGGCCGGCACCCTCGAGCCGGTCAAGGCCGCCCCTGACGAACACGCCGACTACGCCGAGGTCCGGGACGAATCGGACGACTTCTGCATATCGCAGCTGAGACTGGCCGGCGGCGGATTCGGCCAGGTCCTGATCGCCCGCGGGCTTCACGGCCAGCCGCTGGATCAGCCGCACGTGACCGCCTATTACGGCGACTCGGGATCGATCGTCGGCCGCAAAATCTGCGACGACCGCGGCAATATGGCCGATGTCATCGATCTGCTCCGCCGGGATGCCGACCGATCTGTCCTGGACAAGTGGTTTCCGGGCGGCATCAGGCACGAATTCGGTCTGCAGTTCGCCGATTTCCTGGCCGCTGCCGCAAGCGGCGGCCGCATCGCGCCCGAATGCGACGGCCGGCAGGGGTTGCGCGATCTGGCGCTGGCCTACGCCCAGCTCGAATCCAGCGCGCTGGGCCGCGAAATCACCCCCGAAGAGGTCATCGACCGCCGCGCTTACGCCTGGCAGGGACCGATCGATGAGTTGCTCGGCCTGGCCGACTAAGACTGCGCGGCAGCCGGGCCGGCGGGGTCAGACCGCCAGCGGCGGGCGCTCCGTGGCGAAAGGCAGGATTTTCTCCAGCAATCGCGAGTAGGCAAGCACTCTCTGGTCGGCAAAGCGCGGCCCCACGACCTGCAGGCCAACCGGGAGATTCCCGGAGGCGAATCCCGCCGGACAGCTCGCGGCCGGATATCCGGTCATATTGAAGGTATAGGTGTGGGCGGCCCAGGATTCGATCCCTTCGGCATCGGCATCGGCGGGGGCGTCCGCGCCGACCTTCAATGGCGGGACCGCTACCGTCGGCAGCAGCAGGACTTCAAACCGTTCGAACAGTTCCCGTCCGCGGGCCACCATATCGCGGCGCCGCGCCCCGGCCGCGATCACCTGTTCGCGCGAGAGCGAGAGTCCGTGCTCGACCATCGCCACGTAGGTGGGTTCGAGCAGAGCGCGGTCGCGTTCGAGGTCTGCGCCGCTGCGCAGGGCGTAGGTGGTGCAGAAGAGCACCATGAATTCCTCGGTCGGATCGTCCCAGACGGGCCCGACCTCAGTGATCTGGCAGCCGGCATCGGACAGGCGATCAACCGCCGACCGACAGACCGCGGCGACCTCGCGATCGACTCGCGCAAATCCCAGCTCGGGCGCGTAACCGATCCGCGTTTGTTCCGGTTCAAGCACGTCAAGTCCGGCCAGGAAGTCCGGAACCGGCCCGGGCAGCGAGATGTTGTCGCGTTCGTCCGGGCCGGCCAGGACGTTCAGGGTCAGGGCCGCATCGGCCACCGTCCTGGTCATCGGTCCGCCGTGCGACAGCTGGTCGGAACTGCCGATCGTCGGATGCATCGGCACCCGGCCAAGAGATGGTTTGATGCCGTAGATTCCGGAAAAGGAACTCGGGATTCGGATCGATCCACCGCCGTCGGTTCCGATCGCCACCGGCGCCATGCCGCAGGCGACCGCGACTGCCGATCCGCCGGAGGAGCCTCCGGGGGAGTGGGCCCGATTCCAGGGATTGCGGGTAATGCCGTGCAGGTAGCTGTGGGTCACCCCCATGTGGCCGTAGGCGGGCATGATCGTCTTGCCCAGAAGAACCGCCCCGGCGTCCCGCATCCGCTCCCAGATGATCGAATCCTCGGCGGCGATGTTGCCGGCGTTGGCCAGGGAGCCGAAAGGGGCCTCCAGACCCTTCACCAGGGTGTGGTCCTTGAGCACGACCGGGACCCCGCAGAGCGGACCGGCCCGGCCGGCGTCAATCTGGGACTGGGCCCGTTCGGCCTGCTCGAGGGCATCCTCGCAGACTAGGTAGAAAGCGTTCAGCCCGGGGTTTAGGCGCTCGATCCGGTCCAGCAGAGCGCGGGCGACCTCGACGGTCCCGAGGCGGCGCTCGGAATAGGCTCGCACCAGGTCGCGGGCCGATGTGAATCCGATCGCCGTCGAGTCGGAATTTGCATCACTGGACATTGCGTGGGCACAATCTAGCGGGGGATGAATACGCTGTGATTTTGCGCAGCGCCCACCCCACGAAGTTGAAAGGCACCGGGCAAAAAGATGCTGGTTACATCCAAGCAACGCGAAGCATTCGAGCGCGACGGGTATTTCGTGACCGACAAGCTTTTCGCAGACGAACTGCTGGATTCGACCGCCGCCGATTTTGAGGAGCTGCGCAGGATCATGGACGCCGAGCGGGCCGAGGACGGCGGCGACTCGATCAACATCGTCGGGCGCAACTTCATCTGGGACATGCACGACAAGAGTTCGGCCGCGCGCCGGCTGGCGGTCGGCGATACGATGTCGCAACTGGCCATGGAGCTGATCGGCGATGATGTCCGGCTCTACTGGGACCAGGCAGTCACCAAGGCCCCGCGAACCGGCGGCAAGTTCGACTGGCACCAGGACTCGGGCTACTACCCGATCGTTCCGGAGGAATACCTGACCATCTGGCTGCCGCTGCACGATGTCAACGAGCACAACGGAACCCTGGCGGTCATGCCCGGTTCGCATCGCTGGGGTCTGCAGGAACACAAGAAGGCCGAGGATTCGCCCGACCTGGTCGGCTACGACGGCGACGATCCCGGCGTGACGATCGACGTGGACAAGGGTCGCGCGATTGCGATGTCGTCGATGTGCCTGCACCGCTCCGGTCCCAATCGGTCAGTCAATTCCCGGATGGCCTTCGTGATCCAGTTCTGTCCGTCATTTGCGATCGATCCGAACACCGGCGGGCCGCGCGGGGCCTGGATTGAAGTTGCCCGCGGCGGCGAATTGGTCTGCGATCAGCTGCCCGAAGGCGAACTCGGCGAACTGGGAGTCGGCAATTCGACCAAGGACCAGGTAACCGGATTGAATGCCCGCAAGTCCGG
>CAYXKQ010000128.1:0-5110 GCA_964465715.1 uncultured Chloroflexota bacterium | reverse complement strand
GGATATGCCGAATCGGCCGCCCGCCCCGGCCTAAAGACGGTCGTAGACCTCCGGGTTCACTACCACCTCGGGCCTTCCGCCGCGCAGGAATTCGGCCGTCGAAGAGTGGCACAGCACGCCCATGCGGTGAAAGGCTTCGTGTGAATTGGAAGCGATGTGAGGGGTGATGGCGACCTTCTCCATCTGCAGCAGGGGATTGTCCGGTTCCGGCGGTTCGATCGTGTACACATCCAGCCCAGCCCCGGCGATACGGCCTTCCTCCAGTGCGTCGATCAGCGCCTGTTCGTCCAAAAGTGCGCCGCGCGACGTGTTAACCAGGAATGCTGTCGGTTTCATCCGGTCAATCAGCGATCGTGATATCAACCCTTCGGTCGAGGCTTGCAGGATCACGTGCACGGTTACCACGTCAGATTCCGACATCAGCTCCTCTAGATCCACGAATCGTCCCTCCACTCCGGCGTCGACTAGACGTTGCGGATCCGGATGGGCGGTGTTGACCAGTAGTTGCATGCCCAGCCCGTGCTGACAAATCCGCGCCACCCGGGCGCCGATCTCGCCAAAACCGACCACCCCCAGGGTCTTTCCACCGACTTCACGGCCGAGGACGCGCGGCCGCATGTAGAAACCCTCGACCCGTACCGAGCGGTCGCCGCGGGCCACGTTGCAACTGGTGGCCAGCATGAGCGCGACGGTGTGCTCGGCCACCGTCTGGGCATTCACCTTGGGCGAATAGAAGATCGGGATGTTGCGGGCCGTGGCCGCGGCCACGTCGATGTTGTCGTATCCGGCCCCGAAACGGTCGATGGCCCGCAGGTCGGTGGCCGCCGAAATCACCTCGGCGGTGATGGGTTCGGTCCCGCATACGATGACGTGGGCATCGCGGGCCTCGCGTTTGAGCACCTCGACGTCGTCGCTGTGGACTAGCTTTATCTGACCCAGCTCGCGCAGCACGGCAAGGTCGGCTTCCGGCATCGGGTACGTTTGAAGAATCTTCAAGTCCATGGCTAAATGTCCCGCTAATCGAATTCGGAAATGCGGCGAATCAATTCAAACCGCTCCAAGGCGATCCCGGTACCCAGGGCCACGCACAGCAGCGGGTGTTCGGCCCGGAAACTGGGGATGCCGGTTTCGACCGAGATCAGGGTATCAAGTTCATTGAGCAGACAGCCGCCGCCGGAGAGCACTATTCCGTTGTCAACGATGTCGGCGGCGATTTCGGGGGGCGCCTGCTCCAGCACCGACTTGACGCCGCGGACCAATTCGGCCAGGGGGTCGCTCAACGCTTCGTGGACCTGGAACGATTGGATTTGCATGCTGCTCGGTAGCCCGGTTTCCATATCCAGGCCTTTTATATCGACCACTTCGCCGCCCGCCGGGGCGGTGGCCGAACCGATCGACATCTTCAGGTGCTCGGCGGTTCGGTTACCTATCAGGAAATTGAACTGTCGGCGCAGATAGGTGATGATCGCCTCGTCAAAGGCGATGCTGGCAACCCGCAGCGACCGCGAAGCGACGATGCCGGATAGCGAAAGGATGGCTATTTCGGCGGTGCCGCCGCCGACGTTGACGATCATGCTGCCGAATGGCTCCTGGACCGGCAGCCGGGCGCCCAGCGCCGCCGCCAGCGATTCGGGAATCAGGACGCTGGAGCGGCAGCCGGCCGCCAGGGCCGCCTCGCGCACCGCGCGACGTTCTACGCCGGTCGCCTCGGCCGGCACCGATATCACCACGTCCGGTTGCAGCACCCGCAGCCGTCCGCATGCCCTGCGCACGAAGTAGGAAAGCAGCGCCTCGGTAACCAGATAGTCGGCGATCACGCCATCGCGCAGCGGATTGGAAATCTCGATCCGATCCGGGGTTCGCCCGACCATGTCGTAGGCGCTGGACCCGACCGCCACAATCTGGCGGCCCGGCTTGCTCACGGCCGCCACCGATGGCTCCCGCAGCACGATGCCCCGTCCCTGCGCGTATACGACGACGTTGACCGTGCCCAAGTCGATTCCGAGCTTGCGGGTACCGATCATCGCACCGGCAGCCGGGGCCGGGACTTCACTGGCGTGCCACCTGGATGTCAGCCCCCAGCGCGGACAGGTCTCCGGCCAGGTCCTCGTAGCCGCGGTCGATGAATGAGACCCCGGACAGCACTGACTGGCCCTCGGCCACCAGGGCGGCGATTGTCAGGGCGGCTCCGGCCCTGAGGTCGCGCTCCAGCGGCACCTGCGCCCCGCGCAGTTGCTGCGGTCCCGAGATCAGCGCGTGCGAATCGTGGCGGTCGATCTTGGCTCCCAGGCGCTGCAGTCCGTCTAGGTATCCGAACCGGTTTTCGAATACCCGGTCGGAAATTGTGCTCCGCCCACTGGCCTGGGTGAGCAAAGCGCCCATTTCGGCCTGCTTATCGGTGGGAAAGCCGGGGTGCGGCATGCTCTGGACCTCGACTGCGCGCAGCTTCCGGTCGGAGGCGATTACGACCGAATCACCTTCGTAAAACACGTCCACCCCGATCTCTGCAAGCTTGAGCAGGACCGGCTCCAGGTCATCGCGGACGACGTCGTCGAGCAGGACCTCGCCGCCGCAAGCTGCGGTGGCGATCGCGATCGTCCCGGCCACCATGCGGTCGGGCATGGTCCGGTAGCCGGCTCCGAAGAGGCGTCGTCGCCCGTGTACCGAGATCACGCTTGTGCCGGCGCCGCGTATGTCGGCCCCCATCGCCCGCAGGAACCCGCACAGGTGCAGGACTTCGGGTTCGCGCGAGGCGTTTACGATCACGGTCACGCCCTCGGCCAGGGTCGCCCCCATGATCAGGTTCTCGGTGCCGGTGTGCGATGGATAGTCAAGGTAGATTCGATCCCCGCGCAAGGTCCCGGCGGTTACGTCGTATCCGCCCTCGAAGCGGTCTACCCGGGCCCCCATCCGCACGAATCCGTCGATGTCGACGTTGACCGGGCGTACTCCGATTTCACATCCGCCCGGGGGCGCGACGACGATCCGTCCGAAGCGGGCCAGGAGCGGCCCGGTCACCAGGAACGAGGCCCGCATTCCCGCCACCAGTTCGGGATCGGGCTCGAAGGAGTCGATGTTTGCGGCGGTTATGGTCAGGCGACGCCCGGACCGGTCGCGCTCGACGTCGGCGCCCAGCATGCTGAGCAGCTCGATCATCGCCTCCACATCCCCAATTGCGGGGACGTTGGTCAGGTGGCAGGTTTCCTCGGTCAGCAGCGTGGCCGCCATCATCGGCAGGATGGCGTTTTTGGCGCCCGGGACCCGGTATACCCCCTGGAGGCGGTTATCGCCGCCACCGATCCTGTAATGACTCGCAACCGGTCGCTGCAGCCCCTGCAACCGCGTCGCCACTACCGCCCGCCTTGCTTTCCGGGAGTTTCTCCCAATGTCCGGCTTAACGCGAACCCCGTTCGGCAGCCCGCAGCCGCGAGAGCGCCCGCATCAGTCGGATCCGAGCCTCGAGCATCGAATCGAAGTCTTGGGCTTCGGAAATCTGTCGCTCGGCCTCGGCGCGAGCGCGCTCGGCCCGCTCGCGGTCGACCTCGCCGGATCGTTCCGACGCGTCAGCCAATATCGTCACCCGATTTTCCTGCACCTGCAAAAATCCGCCGCTGACCGCCAGGACTTCGTCGGCACCGTCGCGTCGCACCAGCACAACGCCGGGGTCCAGAATCGTCAGCAGCGGGGCGTGCCGCGGCAGGATCGTCACCTGGCCGTCGACGCTTGGCGCGACCAGCTGATCGACGCCCGTCTCGGTGACCAGGGACCGCTCCGGGGTGATCAATTCGACGGTCAGCTTTTGCTGATCCAATGCCGCAACCTCCGTTTGTTGGCGCGAGTTCTATGGGCTAGGCGCTGGCCGCCATCTGCTCGGCCTTGGCCACGGCTTCGTCGATGGTGCCCACCATGTAAAACGCCTGCTCGGGCAGATCGTCGTGGGCGCCGGAGAGGATTTCGTCGAATCCGCGGACGGTGTCCTCGATCGCGATGGTGCGTCCCTCAAGCCCCGTGAATACCTCGGCGACGTTCATGGGCTGGGAGAGGAAGCGCTCGATCCGGCGGGCGCGGGCGACCACCAGGCGGTCCTCCTCGGAGAGTTCCTCGATGCCCAGGATCGCGATGATGTCCTGCAGGTCCTTGTAGCGCTGCAGGACCTGCTGCACCGAACGGGCAACCCGGTAGTGGTCCTCGCCGACGATGTTCGGGTCGAGGATCCGCGACGTGGAGGTGAGCGGGTCGACGGCCGGGTATATGCCGCGGTCCACGATCGAGCGCTCCAGCCGGATGGTGGCGTCAAGGTGCGAGAACGTGGTCACCGGCGCGGGGTCGGTGTAGTCGTCGGCCGGCACGTAGATCGCCTGCAGCGAGGTGATCGAACCCTTGGTGGTCGAGGTGATCCGTTCCTGCAGCTGGCCCATTTCCGATCCCAGGGTCGGCTGGTAGCCGACCGCCGACGGCATCCGGCCAAGCAGCGCCGAGACCTCCGAGCCGGCCATCGAGAACCGGAAGATGTTGTCGATGAACAGCAGCAGGTCCTGGTTTTCCTCGTCGCGGAAGTACTCGGCCATGGAAAGGCCGGCCAGGGCCACGCGCAGGCGCGCCCCGGGGGATTCGTTCATCTGTCCGAACACCATCACGGTGTTGCCCATGACGCCCGATTCCTGCATCTCGCCGATCAGCTGGGTCCCTTCGCGGGTGCGTTCGCCGACGCCGCAGAAGACCGAGTAACCCCCGTATTCCTTGGCGACGTTGTTGATCAGCTCCATGATCGTTACCGTCTTGCCGACGCCGGCGCCGCCGAAGATGCCGGTCTTGCCGCCGCGCGTGAACGGGGCGATCAGATCGATCACCTTGAGGCCGGTGGCGAACATCTCGGTCGAAGTGGCCTGGTCGGCGACCTTGGGCGCCGGCCGGTGGATCGGGTAGTGATATTCGGCGTTGCAGGGGCCCTGCTCGTCAATCGGTTGGCCAACCACGTCGAACACCCGACCCAGGGTGTCGGGCCCGACCGGGACCGATATCGGTGCGCCGGTGTCCTCGACCGGCAGGCCTCGACGCAGCCCCTCGGTGGGGCGCATCGAGATGCAGCGGACCCAGTTGTTGCCAACGT
>CAYXKQ010000127.1:0-5144 GCA_964465715.1 uncultured Chloroflexota bacterium | reverse complement strand
ATCGATCTCAGCCTTGGTGGGCTTTTACCCCACCAACAAGCTAATCGACCGCGGGCTCCTCTCTCTGCGATAAATCTTTCATCACCGGAACGCATTCCGGTGATCGTATGCGGTATTGTCCCCGGTTTCCCGGGGTTATCCCCCACAAAGAGGCAGATCACCCACGTGTTACTCACCCGGACGCCACGGTCGTGACACCGAAGTGTCCGTACCGTTCGACTCGCATTGATAAGGCACGCCGCCAGCGTTAATCCTGAGCCAGGATCAAACTCTCCATCACAGTGAATACTCCTCGCAAGCGAGAAGGTTTCAAGCAATTAGATGAAGCGCTTTTACGTCCTGAAACTCTGCAGACATAACTCGCCATGAATCGACATCGTGTCATGTCTCAATTCGGCTGCTCTTCAGTTGTCGAAGGTTCTGCCCTCGCAAAATTCTCAGCCGAAGTAAACGGCAAGCGCTGCTAAAGAGCCCGCAATTATACGCGCCCCATAGGCGGAGGCGCCGCGCGCGGTCGGACGATTGGTCGGCCGGTGCCCGGAATCGCAATCGGACTCGCCACACGGATGCAGCTACCGGAAAAGACCGAGCTCCCAATCGCCGGCGCGCCGTTGCAGATTAGCCACCTGCTCCTCCAACGTCCGGAGTGCGAGCTGGAACCGTTCCCCGCCGGCATACCGCAGGTTTACGGCATTGCGATGGATCGGGGCGGTCAGCGGCAGCGACATCGGGCTGGCGACCAGTTCCGTTCCGGCTAACGCGGCCAGCCGTTCCTGCAGGGGGCCGAACCGGTCCTTGCAACCCGGGTGTCTCCGGCGTAAATCGGCCAAGATAGCAGCCGCCTCACGGAGTTGTGCGTTCCCCTTGGATACCGTCACCGGATTCGGCGCCAGAGAGGCCCTTCTAGTGGCCGTGGTGGGAGTGTCCGACCGGAACGGTCACGCGCGGGCCGGCGACCTCGTCCAGGTCTATCTCGGAGCGACGCTTGCGGTCGAACCCGGTGCCGCCGTGGCGGTCGGCCGGGAAGGGGTTTTCCTTGGCGTAGATCGTCTTGTAACGCTCCCCGACCAGGCGGTTGTCGTAGAACCCGAAGCGGTCGGTATCGGACTCGAAGACCTCGATCAGTTCGTAATCCTTGGTGCCCAGTCCGTTCTTTACGCCGGTATTGAGCTGGGTCTCTTCCGAGGACCCGGGGATCATCGACGCGGCCATCTCCAACTTGCGTTCACCCGGCGCGTCCACGCCGAAGTCCTCGGCCGCCGATCCCGGCATGCCGGGTAGTTCCACGACCTTGTCCAGGCAGGCGGTGTCGACCGCGACCGGGTCGTAGCTGGCAAAGATCCCCAGGTGCGGGGTTACCGGCAGGTCGGCGTGGTCAAGGCAGTCGCACTTGGGCGATACGTCCAGCCCCAGGTTCAGGTAGGCGATCTTGCCGTCGAGCGCTTTGGTCACCGCCAGGCAGGCGTCGGCGCAGGCGGCGTTGAACGCGCGGTAGTTGTCCTCGGTGTTGGTCCAGGCGCCGGATACCATCTGGGCACCGGCGCAGCCCAGGCAGCTGCGGCAGCGTTCGGGGTGCCATTCGACGTGGCCGTTCTGGCGCGAGTAGGCCTCGTGGATGCAGATTCCGGGGACCATTTCCTTAAAACCGTCGGTGACGTTTTCCGGATGCCATTCGGCTACTCCCGGGAACCCGAAGTCGGGGTGGCCGCCCATGTGCACGTTGTACTTGCCGCGCTTGGACTGGCAGCCGATGCCCAGGTTCTTGACTGCCCCGCCGATGACCCCCATCGGGTGGCCCTTAAAGTGCGTCAAGGCGATCATCACGTCGGCCAGGGCGATCGCTTTGGCGACGTAAGCCTCCTGGAGGATGTAGCCCTCGGGCAGGGGAATGCGCACGTCGTCGGTGCCGTTGAAGCCGTCGGCGGAGAGGAACGGGCAGCCCAGCGTGGACGAGTTGTAGCCGTTGCGCTCGGCGGTCATCATCAGGTCCGGGGCGATGACGCGGGCCGCTTTCGGGCCATAAGTCATCGTGGTCGTATCGCAGACGAAGGGACGTCCGCCGAGGCGCTTGACCTCGTCGGCCACCGCCCGCGCGTAGACCGGCCGCAGGTAGGCCGAGTTGTTCCACTCGCCGCAGTGCAGCTTGATCGCCACAACATCGCCGGGCTTGATCAGCTTCTCGAACCCGGCCGCCTCGAACAGGGTAAGGGTCTGGGGGACGAATCCGGTGTTTGAGGACAGGCTGCGCCGGTCCATCGTCCATACCTTGGATGCCAACTCTGCAATCTCCCGTTCTACGCCGTCCGCTGCCGCGGCGGAGCCTTCCACACAACCAGATTGCCACAGTGTAATGGCGCGGTCGGTCGGGCTTGTTGCGTCGCTCAGCCGTTCTGCCGGAGGCTATCGGCACGCCCGGCGTGCATATACCGCGCTCCACTGATTGGCCTCCGGACGTTCCGCGCGGATCGTCCGGAGGCGCCGGCCGGCTGTAACTGCCAACCGGCAGGGGTTGGGTCAGGTGATGGCGATATTGCCCGCCCCGCCGGCCTTCGTGGCCAGATTGGCAACCAAAGTCTCGAGCGAGCTCAGGGCAGCCTCGAGCCCGTCGCCGTTCCCTACCGAAGCGAGCTTCTTGGCACCGCGATTGACCGGGGCGGTCATGGGCACGACCAGCCCGCTCTTGGCCAGCGGCGAATCGGCTATGGCGAGCAGCGTCTGCTGCATGGCCATCAACCGTTGCCGCGTTTCATCGCTGTCGGCTCCTTCGGCGAGCTGACCGGCGATTTCGGCGGCTTCGGAAAGGTGTTCGACACCCTTGGGGACCATCATGGGCTAGTTCCTTACTAGTGGCCGTGGTGGGAGTGTCCGACCGGAACGGTCACGCGCGGGCCGGCGACCTCGTCCAGGTCTATCTCGGAGCGACGCTTGCGGTCGAACCCGGTGCCGCCGTGGCGGTCGGCCGGGAAGGGGTTTTCCTTGGCGTAGATCGTCTTGTAACGCTCCCCGACCAGGCGGTTGTCGTAGAACCCGAAGCGGTCGGTATCGGACTCGAAGACCTCGATCAGTTCGTAATCCTTGGTGCCCAGTCCGTTCTTTACGCCGGTATTGAGCTGGGTCTCTTCCGAGGACCCGGGGATCATCGACGCGGCCATCTCCAACTTGCGTTCACCCGGCGCGTCCACGCCGAAGTCCTCGGCCGCCGATCCCGGCATGCCGGGTAGTTCCACGACCTTGTCCAGGCAGGCGGTGTCGACCGCGACCGGGTCGTAGCTGGCAAAGATCCCCAGGTGCGGGGTTACCGGCAGGTCGGCGTGGTCAAGGCAGTCGCACTTGGGCGATACGTCCAGCCCCAGGTTCAGGTAGGCGATCTTGCCGTCGAGCGCTTTGGTCACCGCCAGGCAGGCGTCGGCGCAGGCGGCGTTGAACGCGCGGTAGTTGTCCTCGGTGTTGGTCCAGGCGCCGGATACCATCTGGGCACCGGCGCAGCCCAGGCAGCTGCGGCAGCGTTCGGGGTGCCATTCGACGTGGCCGTTCTGGCGCGAGTAGGCCTCGTGGATGCAGATTCCGGGGACCATTTCCTTAAAACCGTCGGTGACGTTTTCCGGATGCCATTCGGCTACTCCCGGGAACCCGAAGTCGGGGTGGCCGCCCATGTGCACGTTGTACTTGCCGCGCTTGGACTGGCAGCCGATGCCCAGGTTCTTGACTGCCCCGCCGATGACCCCCATCGGGTGGCCCTTAAAGTGCGTCAAGGCGATCATCACGTCGGCCAGGGCGATCGCTTTGGCGACGTAAGCCTCCTGGAGGATGTAGCCCTCGGGCAGGGGAATGCGCACGTCGTCGGTGCCGTTGAAGCCGTCGGCGGAGAGGAACGGGCAGCCCAGCGTGGACGAGTTGTAGCCGTTGCGCTCGGCGGTCATCATCAGGTCCGGGGCGATGACGCGGGCCGCTTTCGGGCCATAAGTCATCGTGGTCGTATCGCAGACGAAGGGACGTCCGCCGAGGCGCTTGACCTCGTCGGCCACCGCCCGCGCGTAGACCGGCCGCAGGTAGGCCGAGTTGTTCCACTCGCCGCAGTGCAGCTTGATCGCCACAACATCGCCGGGCTTGATCAGCTTCTCGAACCCGGCCGCCTCGAACAGGGTAAGGGTCTGGGGGACGAATCCGGTGTTTGAGGACAGGCTGCGCCGGTCCATCGTCCATACCTTGGATGCCATTTCCACTGCTCCTCTGCTGCCAAAATCCACACGGGACGGAACTGGCGGTGCTGCTTACCGAAGTAGCCAAAGTTTATGTTTGGGCGGACCGGCTTCCCGGGTCCCGGTTGCGGGCGGGGGACTAAATCAGCAGGTAGGGCTGCTCGATGTACTGACCGACGCGCTGGAGGAAGCGGGCTGCGGCGGCCCCGTCGTTGAGGCGGTGGTCGAACGTAAGCGAAAGCGACATCCGGGTCCCAGCGACCAGTTCGCCGGATTCAGATACGACCGGTTTGCGGACAATTCGTCCAACTCCCAGGATCGCCGCTTCCGGGGGATTGAGGACCGGCGTGAAGGTGTCGACCCCGATCGCACCCAGATTGGTGATCGTGAATGTCCCGCCGGTGACCTGGTCCAGGTTCAGGGACCCGCTGCGGGCGCCCTCGACAAGTTCACGGTAGCCGCGCGCGATTTCCAGCAGCTGCGAATTGGCCACGTCCTTGAGGTTTGGAACGACCAGTCCATCGGGGGCATCCACCGCCAGGCCAATGTTGATCTGGTCGGGTTCGGAGAGCTGGCCGTTGCTGATCTGGGACTGCATGTTGGGTTGCTCGATCAGTACCCGCGCGCAGATCCGAACCAGCAGGTCGTTGTAGGAAATGCGGAATCCAAGTTCGGATTCGTACTGGCCGGCCAGCTTGCCGCGCAGGCCGACAAATTCGCCGGCATCGCATTCGGAGTTGAGCGTCACCTGCGCCGATTGGCTGAGGCTGGCCATCATGCGCTCGGCGATCACCCGTCGTCGGCCGGGCAGGCCGGCCGCGGCGGAGACCGGGTCGGGTGCGGGGGTTGCCGCGGCGGCGGGCACGGCTGGCGCGGGCGCCGCTTGCAGGTGGGCGCGAACGTCTTCGGCGACGATCCGTCCGCCCGGACCGCTGCCGCGAATCG
>CAYXKQ010000126.1:1862-5149 GCA_964465715.1 uncultured Chloroflexota bacterium | reverse complement strand
GGGGCGGTGGTTGTCCGGGACGGCCAGATCGTCGGACAGGCGGCCACCGCGGCGGGGACGGGTCCGCACGCCGAAGCCCTGGCCCTGGAGCAGGCCGGGGCCCTGGCGCGCGGCGCCGATCTCTTCACGACGCTGGAACCGTGCAGCCACCATGGCCAGACTCCACCCTGCACCGACGCCATCATCGCGGCCGGAATCGGGCGTTGCTTCTATGCGTGCCCTGACCCCAATCCGACGGCCGCCGGGGGAGCGCAAAAGCTGACCGGTGCCGGAATCGAGACGATCGAGATTTCCGGCTGCGACGCCGCCAGCGACGGCCTCAAGGGCTTCCTCCACCACACCCGGACCGGCCGGCCGTGGGTGATAGCCAAATGGGCGATGTCCCTGGACGGCCGCGTGGCACCGCCGGCCGGCAGGGGCGGGTACCTGAGCTCCCCCCAGTCGCTGGCGCTGGTCCATCGCCGCCGCGCCGAAGTCGACGCAATCGTGGTCGGTTCCGGCACGGCCCTGGCCGACAATCCCCGACTGACGGTGCGATCCGGGATACCCGTCAGCCGACAACCGCTGCGGGTCGTGCTGGACGGGCGGTCCCGTCTGCCCACGGAAGCGGCAATGCTGGGCGAGCCCGGCGAAACAGTCTGTTTCGTTGGTCCAGGGGCTCCGCCGAAGCGGTGCGCGGCCCTGGCCGAAAGCGGGTGCATGGTGCAACAACTTGGCGATCCGCCGCGGGCTGACCCGGCCGCGGTGCTCCGGCAATTGGGGGCGATGGAAATCCAGTCGGTCCTGCTGGAAGGCGGGCCGACCACAATCGGCTCCTTTCTGGCCGCTCACATGATCAATGAGATCGAAGTGTTCCTCTGCCCGATGCTGGTCGGGGACCCGGATTCGCCGGTTGCGCTTCGGGGACTGCCGGAGGGATTCATGCCGCCGGGGCTGGAATTGCTGGAGAGCGGGCCGGTAGGGCCCGATTTCTGGTTGCGGGCGCGGCCTCGCAGGTCAGGTTCAACCGAGCGGGTCGGCGGCACCGCGCCGGGGCGAACCGGCGACTGAGCGGCGGCGAAAATACTCCGGAATCCGAACCAGGGCAACAACGCTAGGTCGCACATGTTCACCGGGCTGGTGGAAGAGGTCGGGAAGGTCGAAACGGCGCGCAGCGAGGCGGGCCTCTTGCGACTTGCGATCCGGGCCGGTTTCGCCGACGAACTCCAGATCGGCGATAGCGTTGCGGTGGCCGGCGCCTGCCTGACCGTGGTGGAGATCGAAAGTGGAAGGTTTGCGGTGGAAGTCGTCGACGAGTCCCGTCGCCGCACCAATCTGGGAGCCCTGCGCACCGGCCAGGCGGTAAACCTTGAGCGCGCGCTCAGGGCTGATTCCCGCCTCGGCGGACATTTCGTGCAGGCGCACGTGGACTGCACCGCCACGGTCCGGGCAATCGATCCCGATGGGGAGTCGCAACTTATATCCTTTTCGCATCCACCGCAGTACCGCACGCAGATTGTGGAGAAGGGTTACGTGGCAGTTGACGGAGTCAGCCTGACCGTGGTCGCAACCGGCCCGGACTGGTTCAAGGTCGCATTGATCCCGCACACGCGGTCGGTCACGACCCTGGGCGGGTTGGAAGTCGGCAGTCGCTGCAATCTGGAGACCGACGTACTGGCAAAGTACGTCGTCGGGCTGGCCGAAGCCACCGCAACCGGGCCATGAACGGAAACGTATCCGCCGCCGCCGGGAGTTTCGCCGCCGGCGAGCCGGTGGTCATCAACAGCGCCGGCAGGGGCGAATTCGTCGCCACCCTGGCCATCCCCGCGGCCGCCGTTACGTCGGCCGTATTGCTCGAATTGATGCGCACATCCGGCGGAGCGTTCGTCGCCATGACCGCCGGATCGCTGGCCCGGCTGGGCATCGCCCAGCAGCACACCCCGGCGGCCGGGGTGATTGCCAGCCCGGCCTTCTGCGAGACCGTAGACCTGATCGGGCCCGATTCCTACTCGGTCGCTGGCCAGGCGGCCACTATCCGGGCACTGGGGTCGACCGGGACCAGGCCGCAGCAACTGAAAAGGCCCGGCTTGATAAGGCCCCTGCGGGCGTTCGACGGCGGAGTCCTGCGCCGGCCGGGCGTCACTGAAGCAGCCACCGATCTGGCCGTCCTGGCCGGCATCGAACCCGCCGTGCTGTTCGGTCGCCTGCTAAGCGACGACGGAGATCTGCTCGGCGCGGGCGAGGCCGCCGAATTGGCCGCCGCCAGGGGTTGGAAAACCCTCTCGACCACCGAGTTGATCGCCCACCGGCGCAAATCCGAAAAGCTGGTCGAACGCCTGGCTTCGGCGCAAATCCCGACTCCCTGGGGCGATTTCACCGCGACCGCGTTCCGCGACTCGGTGACCGGCGACGATCATGTGGCCCTTGTGATCGGGCGGATCGAGCCGGATGAGCCGACGCTAGTCAGGGTGCATGATGAGTGTCTGACCGGCGACGTTTTCGGATCGATGCGCTGTGACTGCGGGCCGCAACTGCAGACCGCCATGCAGCGGGTGGCCACCGAGGGGAGGGGCGTGATCCTCTACATGCGGCAGGAGGGCCGTGGCATCGGACTGGCCAACAAGCTCAAGGCCTACGCCCTGCAGCAGGAGGAGGGCCTGGACACCGTCGACGCCAACATCGCGCTGGGCTTTCAACCCGACGAACGCGATTACGGAATCGGAGCCCAGATCCTGGGTGAGCTGGGGGTCACCAAGCTGCGGCTGCTCACCAACAACCCCCGCAAGCGGGTTGAAATTTCCGGTTACGGACTGCAGATCGTCGAACAAGTGCCCCTGCAAATCGAGCCCAACGAACACAACGCCTTCTACCTGGCCACCAAGCGTGACCGCATGGGGCACGAGCTCGATATTGTCAAGCGGGACTGAATTGGCCCTGCGCGGCAAGATTGCGGTTGCGGTAACCGACTACCACCGCCGCTACACCGACAGGCTGCTCGCCGGCGTTCGCGCCGGCCTGGGCGACGGCGAACCGGGTTTCGAGCTGGGCGGGGTCGACGTCTTTCGTGCCCCGGGTTCATTTGAGCTGCCGCTGCTGGCCAAGAAGCTGGCCGGCAGCCGCGCCTATGCGGCGGTGATATGCCTCGGCTGCATCATCCGCTCCGACACGCCGCACTTTGATTACGTAGCCGCCGAGTGTTCGCGCGGGATCATGCAGGCGGGGCTCGACACCGGGGTGCCGGTGATATTTGGGGTGCTGACGCTGGACAACGAGCAGCAGGCGAGAGAACGCACCCGCGACGACGAGAC
>CAYXKQ010000126.1:0-1762 GCA_964465715.1 uncultured Chloroflexota bacterium | reverse complement strand
GAGTCGCCGATGTGGGCGATTGGCGCCTCTCCGACGCCGGACCGGCGGCGCGCGATGGCAAATATTTCCGGGTCCGGCTTGGCAACGCCCTCCAGGCCCGAAACCACCTTGAAGTCAAAGAGATCATCGACCGCAAGCTCGCGCAGGGTGCCTTCCAGCAGGAACGAGTAGTTCGAAAGCACCCCGATGGCCGCGCCGGCGCGACGGGCGCGCTCCAGGGCCTGGCGAGTCTCGGGAAAAAGCCGTGGCGGGAAGCTGGCCGCGATCGCCCGGCCCACCTCCAGCGGCTCCAATCCGGACGCCGCGCCGCCGAGCTCGTCCAGAACGATCTGCCCGCAGCGCCGCTGCAGGTCGGCCAGTTGCCCTTCGTCGCGAACGTATTTGTGGTGCGCGCGGTAGTAGGGGAATTCGGCCCGCAGACCGGCTGCCACCGCCGTCACATTGCCTCCATAGCCCAGGTCGCACAGGCGATCGTAAACGGCCCGGACTGGGTCCCCGTCACCCAGTCGGAAAATGGTCCCGAACCCGTCAAAGCAGACCGCCGCCGTCCTCGCGCTTGCCGCGGATTGGGTCATTGGTCGTCCACCTGTCCAGTCTTCGCCGACTCATAGAATTTTGCGCCGAACCACTCACTCAGGTGCGCCGACCCGCGATGTTATGTCAACCGCATGAATTGAATTCCTGGATGGAAAACGATCGCAAGCTTGCGATCCTGGACCTGCGCAGCCCGGCCGAGTATGAAGCCGGCCACATCGTCGGGGCGCTGAACATCGACGTCCGCAGCTACCACCCGATCATCCGGACCGAGGAGCAGCGCATCGAGGCAACCCGCTACCTGGTCGACATGTTCCGCTCGGCCGGAGTCGACAACGACTCAACCGTCGTCCTCTACCAGAATTTCACCGGCTGGGCCGTCTGCCGCGCATACTGGATGCTTGATTACCTGGGCCACGCGCCGGCCCAGATCCTCGACGGCGGATACCGCAACTGGATCGAGTACGGCGGCTCAATCCAGGTTGAGGTAAACCAGCTCCCGGGCGGCGGCAACTTCTCCCCGATACCGCGTCCCCAGGTGCTGGCGACCGCCGACTACATCCGGGAGCGTCTCGAGGACCCCAATTTCCAGATCATCGACATGCGCACGATCGAAGAATTTAACGGCTCCGACGCCCGCGAAAACCCCCGCCACGGGCACATTCCGGGGGCGGTCTGGATGAACTGGGAAATGCTGGTTGGCGCCGATGGCCGGATGCGCAACGAACGCGAGATAGCCGCCGAACTGGCCCAGCGCGAGATCAGCTCCGAAAAAGAAGTCGTCGTGTACTGCAACGGCGGGGCGCGTTCGGCGTGCGGTTACATCGGCCTGCGGATGGCCGGACACGGGAAATTCCGCAATTACTTCGGTTCCTGGCACGAATGGTCGCGCCAGAATGACCTGCCGATTGAGCAGCCGGTCTACGTGGCCAGGTAAACGGCGGTCCCGCCGCCGGGTCGTTTCAGCCCGGTTTCCGGGATGCCAATCCCAGCAGAAACTCTTCCTGGCGGGCGGATTCGACCGCGCCCGGCCGCAGCCGGCGAACCCGGGCTATCGCCGCGCGGGGATCCTCGCCGCCGGCAATCAGCAATCCGGCAACGATCACCCCGGTTCTGCCAAAACCTGCAAAACAGTGCGCAAACACCGCCTTGCCGGCGCAGTTGCTCTCCTGGAGGAACCGGGCGGCGCGGTCCATCTGGTCCAGGCTGGGGGCGCCGGATTCGGGGA
>CAYXKQ010000125.1:2477-5169 GCA_964465715.1 uncultured Chloroflexota bacterium | reverse complement strand
GTTCGCCGAAACGACGGGCAGGAGGTCCTGGATGCGATCGCGAACGTCGCTCAGCGACCGGGCCAGGCCGGCGTGGTCTGCCCCGGTCCAGCGAATCAGCGACTCCACGCAACCACGCTCGAAGCTGGCGTTGTAGGCAAGGACCGGACCGTTCGGGAAGTTGGACATGGATTCGACGAGATGCCGCGCCAGGCCAAGGCGCGGATCGCCGGCGGCCGGGGCCAGGTACTCAAAGTGACGCAGTTCGCCCTCGCCCTCCCAAAGGTGCAGCGAGTACTGGAAGGGCAGATGCTGGAACGGTGAGGTCCGGTCAAAGCGCGGGATGGCCGGATTGATTGTTTCAAAGTCCAGGTAGGCCGACGGGGGGCCCAGGGGCTTTAGGTCGCCAGCGAGCCCGGGGTCGATGTGCGCCCGGCCGGTGGCGTAGACCTCCCGGAACTGCAGATGACGGCGACGCGCCGGGTCCGGGAGTCGGGCGGTGTTGGTCGCGTCGAGTTCAAGAACCGACTCGACCCCGTCTTCCTCCAGCCAGCGCCGGTGGTGATGGTTGAGCCGATTCAGGTGGGTGAAGATCCAATGCCGCGGCTTGCGCGCAAAGCAACGGTCCTGGAAATCGCACTCGAAGGGCGCCCGGCACCGGCTGCCGGGTTCGGCCGCCGGCGGCACTTCCCCGTCCAGGGCCAGCAGTTCCTCGATTTCGGCCCGGACCGAAGGCGCCAATTCCTCGCAGATACCGGTAACGTCGCGGCGCCGGAAAAGCGCCTCGAGCTCCAGTTCGCCGCGCCGCTCGTAGTCTGAATCCAGGTGGTAAACCCAGACCTTGCGGACCGGGACACCGGCCCGCCGCAGCACTTCGCGCTGGTAGGCAACGTCGTAGGTGATGTGCGGCTGACTGGCGGACGAGCTGCGGGCCGGGTCGTAACCGGTGGCGGTCTTGACCTCGATCAGATCCCAGCCATCCCCGCGGCGCTGCAAAACGTCGACCACCGCCAGCAAACGGTCATGGGCGATCGCGGCCTCGAAGATGGCGGGGCAGCCAGGGTCCGCCATCAGCGACGCGGTCCTGGCGATGTCGGCGCCGCCCGCCGCCCCGGGCGGGCTGCCGACCCGCCCTTCGGGGAACAATCCGCGGGCGGTTTCTTCGGCGCCTTCCCAGAGCACCTGATCCGGCCCGTCTTCGAGGGGCTCGTAGACCCGGTACCAGAGTTGCAGCGGGCACTGTCGACCGGCGATGTAGCGTGATTTGGAAAGCCGCACCAGGCGTGGGGGTGTCATTTGCATCAGTCCTCTTCGCGCGCCGGTCCGCGGCGCAGCGCCCGGGGACCAAATCGCCGCCGGATGGAGTCGAGCGCGGCGTCGCGGCGTTCGGCCCGCCTCCGCTGGCGGCCGCTCGCATCCGACCCTGATATTGACTCCATGGCCAGCTGCCGCAGCGGTGCTTCGAGGTTGCCGGCCGAAATCCCCAGCAGCCGCACCGCCCTACCCGGAGCGGCGGCGACCACCCGGCGCAGCAACCGGTCGGCGACAGTGGCTACCGCCTCGGTGTCATACACCGGTTGGGTGAGCGTCTGGGACCTGGTAATCGTGGAAAAATCAGACCAGCGAACCTTGAGGGTGATCGTGCGGGCGCGCCGACCGCCGCTCCGCAGATCGGCGGCGACCGATTCGGCCAGCCGGGCCAGCACCTGCCGCAGGTGCGATCTGGCGGTTATATCGGCATCGAAAGTCGTCTCCCGCGAGACCTGCTTGGCGGGCGCCGAACCCGCCCTGACCGGGTCCGGATCGATCCCGCGGGCGCGATCGTAAAGAACCATTCCGCGCCGCCCGAACTGTTCGGCCAACCACTGCTTGGAAAGGGCCGCCGCGTCGCCGATGGTTTCGATCCCGGCCCGCTGCAACTGGCCGGCGAACTGCGGCCCCACCGAGGGAAGTTCGCGGATCGGCAGCGGCGCCAGGAATGCGGCATCGCCGCCCGGCGGGATCTCCAGCAGGCCGTCGGGTTTGACTTTGTCGGATCCGACCTTGGCGGTGGTGCGCCCGCCGGCGATGCAGACCGAAACCCTCACCTGGATCTGGTCGGCCACGTCGCGGCGAACCGCTTCGGCCACCCTCCGCGGGCCCCGGGGGTCGCCGGCCTCCACCCCGGTCAGGTCCGCGTAGGCCTCGTCCAGACCGCCCGGCTCAACGATCGGGGCGTGTTCGGCAAGGATCCGATGGAACCGCTCCGAAGCCGCCAGATAGCGCCCACGCTGCGGGGCGATTACGACCGCCTGGGGACAGAGCCGCAGCGCTTCGGCCATCGGCTGGGCCGAGTGGGCCCCGAACGCGCGGGCCTCGTAGGATGCGGTCGAGACGACCCCGCGCGGGCCGGGATAGCCGACGATCACCGGTTTGCCGGACAGGCTCGGGTCGCGGGCGCGCTCGACCGCCACGAAGAACTGATCTAGGTCGAAGTGGGCGATCCGGCGCGGCGGGCGGCTCCGGTCACCAGGCACCGTGCGGTCAGCGCCCCCGGACGCGATGGAGATCAGGCATGCCGGAAACGCAGATCGGGGCGCCGCGCCGCGGTGGCCTCGTCCAGCCGTCCGACCGGCGCGCTGGTCGGTGCCTGCAGGAGTTTCTCGGGTTCTTGTTCGGCTTCGCGGGCAATCGAGCGCATCGCGGCGATGAACCGGTCAAGGGTCTGGCGCGA
>CAYXKQ010000125.1:0-2418 GCA_964465715.1 uncultured Chloroflexota bacterium | reverse complement strand
CGCCTCGCGAACAACTAGCGGAAAGTAGACCGTCGGCGGGTGGAAGCCGTGATCGATCAGTCGCTTGGCGATGTCCAGCGTACTGGCGCCCTGTCGCTTCTGGCGCGACCCGGAAAAGACCACCTCGTGCATGCAGATGCGGTCGTGCGGCAGGTCGTAGTCGTCCTGCAGCTGGGTGCGCAGGTAGTTGGCGTTGAGCACCGCGTTGTCGGCAATTGCTTTCAGGCCGGCGTCGCCGTTGGAACAGATATAGGTGTAGGCGCGAACCAGGTTGCCGAAATTGCCCAGGTGCGAGTGGACCTTGCCGATCGACTGCGGGCGATCCCATTGCCGCCAATACCGCCCGTCCCGATCACGTTCGACGGTGGGGACCGGGAGATAGCGGACAAGCTGTTCGGCGCAGCAGAGCGCCCCCGCGCCGGGCCCGCCGCCGCCGTGCGGGGTGGAGAACGTCTTGTGCAGGTTCAGGTGCATCACGTCGATTCCCAGATCGGCGGGCCGCACCCTGCCCAACATTGCGTTCATGTTGGCCCCGTCGCAGTAGACCAGGGCGCCGACTTCGTGGGCGGCCCGGCACACCTCGCCGATCCGGGTCTCGAATATTCCCAGCGTGTTGGGCACGGTCATCATGAGCCCGGCGACCGATTCGTCCAGCTCTTCCATCAGGATGTCGAAATCGATCTCGCCGTCGGAATTTGAGGGAATCGCCACGCTTTCGAACCCGCACATCGACGCGGTCGCCGGATTGGTGCCGTGCGCCGAGTCGGGGATCAGAATCCGCCGCCGCTCATCTCGATTGGCCAGATGATGGGCCCGGATCAACTGCAGTCCGACGAATTCCCCCTGGGCGCCGGCCGAGGGTTGCAGGGTGACCCCGGGAAAACCGGTGATTTTCTTGAGCTGGTCGGCGAGGCGATAAAGCAGTTCAAGGGCGCCCTGCAGCTGCTCGTCGGGCTGGCCCGGGTGGATCCGGTTGAATCCCTCCAGGCGGGCGGTGGCTTCGTTGATCTTGGGGTTCTGCTTCATGGTGCAGGAACCAAGCGGATACATGTCGGTGTCGATCGAGAAGTTCTTCTGCGAAAGGCGCACGAAATGGCGCACGACGTCAACCTGCGACACCTGGGGCAGCGGCAGATCGTGGCGCAGCTCGTCGGCCGGCAGAAAGTCCTCGGGCACGCCCATCCCCGGGTCCGGATCGGGCAGCGCGACCCCGCTGCGACCCTCCTGCGAGAGTTCGTAGATTACCGGCTCGCGGCGTCGCATCAGACGCTCTCCAGGGCGCCCAGCAGGGCATGCAGGGCGTCGGCGCCGGATCGCTCGGTAAAAGCCAGCAGCAGGTGGTGATCCAGGGCCGGATCGAGCATCCCGAGATCAATCCCGCCGACGATCCCTTGTTCGGCCAGCTGGGCGTTGACCTGGGCCGCCGGAACCGGACAGCGCAAGGGGAATTCGCGCACCACCGGGCCGGCCGCGTCCGGGGAGAATCCGGCCGGCCATTCAGCCGCCAGGGCACGGTGGGCGTTCTGCAGGCTCAGGGTGGCCAGCTTCCGCAGCCCTACCTTGCCCAGGGCGCAAAGATGGATGGTTGCGGCCAAGGCCACCAGCGCCTGGTTGGTGCAGATATTTGAGGAGGCCCGCTGGCGGCGGATGTGCTGCTCGCGGGTCTGCAGGGTCAGGACATACCCCTCGTTGCCGTTCGTATCGCGGGTCCGCCCGGCGATCCGGCCGGGAATCCTCCGCAGGTACCGCTGGGCCAGCGCAAAGTAACCGGCGCCCGGCCCTCCCAGGGCGGGGGCTCCGGCCAGGTGCCTGAGCTCGCCGACCGCCAGGTCGGCGCCGAGCTCTCCCGGGGGTTTGATCAGGCCCAGGGCCACCGGTTCGCCGGCCACCACCACCAGCGCCCCGGCCTCGCGGGCGGCGTTGATTACCGGTTCGACCGGTTCGAGCCACCCCAGGTAGTTGGGGCGCTGAATTGCCACGCACGCGGTTTCGGAATCGACCTCAGCAGAGAGCGCGGTACTGGAGTCGGTCAGCGAGGATCCGTCCCACCGCCAGGTTTGGGGCTGACGGATCTCCACCCCCAACGGATCCAGATAGGTCGCAACCACCGCGCGCCAGGCGGGGTCGACTGACGCCGAAAGGACAACCTTCGACCGCCCGGTGGCCGCCAGGCTTAGCGCTATCGCCTCGGCCAGCGCCGAGGCGCCATCGTACATGGAGGCGTTGGCCGCATCCAGGCCGGTCAGGTCGCATACCAGGCTCTGGAACTCGTAAATGGCCTGCAGGGTGCCCTGCGAAATCTCGGGTTGATAGGGCGTGTAGGCGGTGTAGAACTCCGAGCGTAGCAACATCTGGTCGACCAGCGCCGGCACGTAATGGTCGTACCAGCCGCCCCCCAGAAAAGCCGGACCGGCGCCC
>CAYXKQ010000124.1:0-5194 GCA_964465715.1 uncultured Chloroflexota bacterium | reverse complement strand
GGGAAGAGCGCCGCGGACTGGCGATCTTCCTGGCGTCCGGGGTCGCCATCATCATCGTCGCCTATTTCGTGGGCCGGTTCATGTCCGGGATCTGACGAATTGCTCGGTCAGGATGGGCGTCGGGCCGCACCCGTGGCGTCATTCGTATTGGCGTTCGTGCTCGTCTAACCTGGTTTGAGCCCGGGACTGCAATACGAAGCATCCCGCGCCTCCGCCGGCCGGATCGAGGGCGGTCATCCCGGCGGGACCCAATGTTTTTTGGATGGACCGGAACATTCACAACTCAGAAAGAGAGTGGTCGTTCATGCAACGATCGCGGCAGCCGGGTTGGCCGGGCCGTTCTGGCTCCAAATCTGCAACCGAACCCGCGGCCGGGTCTGCCACCGAGTCCGAGTATTACCGCGGGATGCGGTTACGTGGCAGGCGGGCGCCGGGCGGTGGCCCGCTCCTGCGGCCGACGCATCCGGCTCGGTCCCCCGAATCCGGCCGCCGGCCCATGGCAGCGGAGCCGGCAACCAAGGCTCAATTAGCCGGGATCGGGCGGTCGATCGTTGAATTGAGCCGAACAAGCCTCCCTGAGTGGCCCCGCCGGATGCATGTCTGGAGCGGGCAGGTTATAGCGTTAGCCGACCGCGGCCAACAGGGGCGCTGCCGGCGGAACATCAATCAGGCTGGAGCGCAGCCAGACCCCGACGCTCGCCCCAGGCGGCATGATCCGGTTCTGGGGGACTATCCGGGCCCCATCGGAGCCCTGGAACGAGACGACGACCTGGCCCCGGGAGTTGAGTTCTGACCGGATGGTCCCGATGCTCTGGCCCGATACCTGCACCCCGCTGCTGTAATGCGCCCGTCCCGGCGCCACCCCGGCTTCGAGGAAACGACGCTCCGGCCGGATGATGCGGCCATTGGCGAGTTCGACCGCGTGCTCGATCCGGCCGCCGGCGTCAAGCCGGGTCAGTATGCGCAGGGAATGCGATCCCGGTCCCGATTCCAATTCGACCGGTACGTACCGATATCCCGGCAGCTGTGTTGGGTCGAAGGAGTCGACGCCGAGCAGATTGAAGAACCTTTCGTTTTCTCCGTCGATTCCGGCCGTGGCGCAGAGCCCGTGATCGGATGCCAAGCCAAACGAAGGCAACGCCGCGCGCAACTGGGAATCGAGCGCCAAGTTGGCGTCGGCCGCCCCGGGTGAGGCGGCGGTGATCGCTCCCGAAAACAGACCCGCCGCCCCTCGGCATGTGGCTCCGGCGGCGAATTCGGCAACCTGGGTCTGCACTGAATCGCTGTCCCAGCCCGATTCGGCCGCACGCGCCGCCGCTACCAGTTCGCCGACGCGGATTGCCGAGTCAAGCACCGACTCGGCGTACCGCAACTGCGAGTGCAGCGACAGGGCTTCAGCATACGTAATCGCCCCGCCGGCGCCGACCCGCGACCGCAATCTGCGCCAGCTGTCCGACAGGCTCGCATATTCCCGTCTCGCGTCGTCGGCGCTGCTAAGCAGCAACCGCTCTACCGCACCCGGATCAAGCATGAACCCGGCCGCGCTGGCGGCGGCCAGTCCGGATTCGTCAACCGCGGAAATGTAGCGTTCGGCGAACCGCGCCATGCTGGATTCGCTCTGCGGGGTCAAGGCGTCCAGGCCGGGATCGGGCGCCCCCACCGGGGTGCCGGCGGTTGATTCCTCAAGCTTGACGATGGTCTCGCGCGCGAACAGGTCATCAAGGAGCAGTCGCCGGACTCCGGCCGCGTAGATGGCCTGAAGCTCCTCGGTTAAACCGACCGATCGTTCCCGGTCCAGTACGTCGCTGACGGTGGTCGAGACGATCCCGTCGGCTTGGGCGGTTGCCGCCACCGAGAGCGTTCGATCGTTGACCCTGACCGGCGTGGGACTGAGTTCGGCCGCTTCGAGAACGTGGACGTGCTTCCAGGTGGCGTGAAACCACAGGCCGCGGTTGTCTTCATTCAGGGCATAGAGCGCGACCAGGACCCAGGAGCGTCCCGGCTCCTCCAGGCGCAGGTCTACCGACGCCAAACCCTCAAGCGTGGTGCTGTTGGAGCTGGCCGCCGATTCGCCGGTGTGGTACGAGGACCCCGGCGCCCAGGTCTCCTCGATTACCGGGATCGGGTTGCCCCAGTGCCGGTTTTCCGGTCCACGGACCAGGACAAGGTAGCTTGCGGCGTTTCCGAATAGGTCGCCGCCACCGTGATTGCCGACCCGGAAATGGACGGCGAACGGATCGTTGCTGACGACCTGGTCGGGCACGGCCAGGAATTCGACCTTGGGATTCGGATCAAGCTGTTCCCGCTGCTCATCGACAACCTGGATGCTCAGTTCGAAATCGGAGGCTGCCGGTTGCAGTCCGCCCTGGCTGTAGGTCGTGGCCTCCACGATGTAGGCACCGGCCGGCAGGTACTGATCGATTCGCGAATTCAGACCAACGCCACCGTCGTCGTTGGCCCCGATCGCCACGCCGTCGACCGTGGCCAGGGAGACAACCGGGTCACCGTTGACCGAAGTCAAATCGATGCGCACCCGCCCGGTCTGGGGCAGGTCAAACAAGTAGCTGTGGGCCGGATGGGTGACCACAATACGCGATCCGCAGGAGTCGAGCGACCAAGACCCGCTGGCGCTTAGCGGGGAGTCGGGCGTCAATGTGCCCAGCGGAGTGATTTCGCACCCTTTCACGTAATAGATGGAGATGCTGAACTCTGCCCCCGCCGAAGTCCGGGCGCCTACCTTGGTGACTTCGATCTGATAAGTGCCCGGGGCAAGATCGCGCTCGATCCGGGCGTTCAGCAGGGCGCCGCTGTCGTCATCGTCGGCGATGCGCGTTCCATCGCTGGCCGCAAGGTACAGAAAGGGGTCGGCTGAATCTGAGGCCAACTCGATTCGAATGCGGCCGCTCTCAACTACTTCGAATTCGAAGAACTGGGCACCGATGCCGGGGCGATATTCGGAATCGCAATCCTGAGCGCTCCAGGCTCCGGAGATTTGCAGCCCGCCATCCTGGTTTGGGGCAAGCTGGCCAAGGGCGGTTGCGGCACAGCGCGGTTCTTCCTGGGCCGACAACGTGTCGAATGTGAAGAGCAAGGCCAATGCCGCGGCGGCGGCGGCCAGCGCCAGAATCAGCGCTATTGGGGACAGTCTGGTTGAAGCGAGGAGGCTTTGATTGGCCAAAGCATGGTCTCCGATTGGGTCAGCCGGCGGATGCAAGCTTTATTGTCTGATTAATCGCCACGGATATTGCACGCGGGTAACGGAACCGCAACACTCAACGCGCAGGCAATCCTTTGCCGGGCGGCGGGGCAAAAGGGGTGATTTTAGGGGGCAAATCGATAGACGATTGGAAGATCGCGGAAACCCGTACCTGCGCCCGGATCGGGGTTATGGGCGATCTGCACCGCCCCGGTTCCGCAGTCGCCGAATTCATCGCACGAAAGGGATCCGATGATGCCGCCGAATTGTCTGGTTGCCGCCAGCGCTTCACGCAATTCGGTGCGATCGATGACCAGGTCATCACCGTCGGCGACGGCCACCGAATCGATCGCTGCCAGCAACAGCGTGGTCGCATCGTAAGCATGTTCCAGGTAGACCGAATCCGGCGGCTCACCGTAGCGCGATTCGTAGGCGGCCCGGAGTTGCGAGCTGCTTTTGCCGGTCACCTGGTTGGAGTTCTGGCCATAGCCCAGGTCCGGTCCGGGCACGTAAAGGCCGGCCGCTTCCGGCAGTGACAGTATTTCCGCCTCCAGCAACGACGCCCCGCCGACAAGGGTTACGCTCTCCAGTCCTGGGGTCGCGCGCGACTGCCGGATCAGCGCTTCGCCCTCCAGGGCGAAAAGCGGAAAGTAAAGGCCATCCGGGGCGCCGTCGGCGATCTGGCGCAGCAGCGGCTGCAACTGGGTTTCTCCCTTGCCGATGGAATTGGTCTCTACCGCGCCACCCAAATCTTCAAAGGCGTCGGCGAACGCGGCGGTCAGCCCGGACGTGTACGGGTCCCCGTCGTCGATCGCGGCCACCTTGCGCAAGCCCAGCTCTTCGAACGCGAATCGGGCGGCGGCTCGACCCTCGTACAGGTCATTGCTGGCCACCCGGAAGAATCCGGGATGGTGGTTCGCGCCGGCCGTCCCGTCCAAATCGGATGTAAGCGAGGGGGCGGTGGCGGATGGGGCGATGACGGCAAGCCCCGCCGCGCTCAGGATCGGTACCGCCTCGGCTACCGCAACCGAGCAGGACGGCCCAACGACGGCGACGACCCGCGGGTCCCCGACAATGGTGTCGGCGGCGGCGGCCCCGCCTTCGGCCGAGCATCGCGAATCGATCCCGGCCCCGATCGACACTGGACGCCCCTTTATGGCGCCGAAATCTTCGACCGCCAGCGTCATTCCCCTGAACGTGGGAGATGGTGTGCCGGAAGACCTAGCCAGGACCGCGAGACCCCGGATGTGGATGGCCTGGTCCCTTTCGACTCTGACTTCTCCCAGGCCCTGCTCCGCGCCCAGCTCCTCGCAGGCGACCAAGAACAGGCTCAACAGGATTACCGCTCCGCAAATCCAGAATCCGGATCCGATTCGCCGGATTGGTCGGAATGCTCTACTCATCCAGAATTCCCGTGTCGTACTTCCAGTGTCGGAGCAGACCAGTTCGCCCGACCAACGGAAGTGTAGCGGTGCGGACGCACCCCCCGTCCGAGAGGACAACAGCGTCACGGCGGTTTCTGGGAACGTAACCCAGATTTAGTGTCGGTCCCTGAGGGTAGGTCCCCCGGAAGCTAAATCAGGCGAATTACCCCGGCGATCAAAAGCTGTTTCGGATTCACGTTGAGGAGATTGGGCCTCGGACTGCGAGGCCCAATCTCCTCAATGCCCGCTGGGACCTAATCCGTGAATTTGTTTGTGAACCAACAGTTGGCGACATCGCAGTTAGTTGGCCGCTGAATCGGCGACTTGCGCAAGGTTCATTTGATCCAGAAAGCGGGCAGTTTCAAAATTCGGTTTTGAAACTGCTTGGTTGACGAACGGGGCTAGATCTAATTCGGATTATGGTTAACGGCAACAATCCATTAGCAGTCCAGTTGCAGCTAAACCGTACGCACGCACCAGCGTTTGAGTTGTTCGGGTAGCTTGCGTTCTAGTTTCCGGAATTTGTTGGCCGGATCCTCTCAAATGGGAAGGGTCGGTGAATAACCTTTCCAAG